>JAGSHJ010000145.1 GCA_023954595.1 Bacteriovoracaceae bacterium
GGACGTTTTGGGATTTAGGAGCTTCTTCTAGTCTGAAGTCACTTGGTGAGAACTTTTCAATACATTTTTCATATGGTCAAAAGCACGTAGACACAGACGACGCTGAACAAGTTAATAAAGATGTTAAGGTCGGAGGCGGCTGGGGAGTTTCATTCTAAATGATTAAAAACTTGTCACTCATTCCATTACTTATTCTAGTAAGTGCGTGCCAAGATGGTCTGCTAGATGAGCTACGTGAAGGAAACTCCGCCGAGTTTTGTGCAGGTGCCAGGGATGCCCAGGATATTTGTACTAGTGAAGTCAGGCCCTATGGGTGGAGCTTTAAAGATCCTAATAACTATAATTATGATTCTAATTTTATTGAGATCACTGGAAACAAAGCAAGTGTTAAGAGCTTTGATTCTGAATTCAGTGGTAATGATTTTTTAGAAGGAAATCATGCAGGAACCTCTGTCAATAATGGGCAGTTGGGGTTTTTCAGTAAAGAACAGAGCTCTCTAGATATCAGACAAATTCTTAAAGACAGTGTGGATGATCTAGTAGGGTACTGGAGGTTTGAAGGAGATTTTACCAACTCAGTCAACAATAGCGACACACCTTCTGTAGGTAGTGGCGCTAGTACTTCAAGCGTTAATTCTAAAGTGGGAGCCCAATCTGGATTGTTTGATGGGGCCGGATCAAGTCAGGTCTCAGTTTCAAATATTCATAATAGGGTTGCAAGTATTAAACAAGGCTCTGCCATGGCGTGGGTCAAAGCGGATAGTGTTGCTGGGCGGTTTTTTGAAATTAGATACGATGCAAATAATTACATCCAGCTCCTATTCTCTTCCACTGATAAGATAAGACTAGTTGTTGAATTCAATAACTCTTACAAGTTCTGTGATTACACACTAAGTCCTAATCTTTTAGATGAGTGGATTCATGTGGCAGGAACCTGGAATGGTGATAATGCAAATGCCGATGGAACACTCTATATCAATGGGCAAGGTGCATGTGTTCTAGGGGATGCTGGAACCTCGCCTGTAGGAGCTGCAACAGCTTTTTCGCTTGTAAATAGTTTGTATGATGGTCAACTAGACGAGTATGCTTACTTTACTACAGAGTTAACCTCTGCCGATGTTAATAAGGTATATGAGACTCAAAGATTAAACTCTAGTTCTCATTCTGAACAGTGGACTCCGAGTTGGGACTCGTTGGTTGGTCTGTGGAGCTTTGAGGGACACTTTAATGATAGTTCTGGCAATGGCAACAACCTCGAAACTGTGGGGGCCGGTGCCGAATTTTATGAGGGAAAGGTTGGAACATCATCTGCCTATTTCTCTGGCGGACGTTTTGAATTTAATAATACCTCAAATTACGCCAATGGTTTTGCCATTGGTGGATGGATAAAAGCAGACAAGTCCGGAGCATGGCAGACTATCATTACTAAGGGTGATGGAACTAATTTGGGGCTTCAACTTACTTTTCAGAGTAATGACACCTTTCTTTGCCGTTTTATAAACTCTTCGACCTCTAAGGCCGTATCAGACTCCGTTGGAGAACTCGACCATATTGGAGTGTGGAGACACGTCATTTGTAGCTTTGACCCTGCTTCTCAAAGTATTAATCTTTATATCGATTCCAAGCTAGTAAGGACTACACCCACCGCGGGTTTAACACCCCCAAGTACTACTGATAAAATTACAATTGCTTCAAGTTCCTTTTTAGGAAACTTGGATGAATTAGGTATCTGGAATACCACTCTTAGTGGTGGTGACGTAGTGGAGATATTTAACAGACAAAAGCAAAAGTATGGTGCCAGTTACGAATCTCCTGTGTTTAATTTAGGAAGTTCAGTGTCATGGACTAATCTTATGTTTAAGACACCATTACCATTTATGAAAGAGATCACTGCTGTAAATGGGAGTGAGAGCACTGTGGATTATCCGTCAATAGTAGGTGATTTATCTTCAGGCCTTGTAGGATACTGGCCAATTAATGAAAGTGTGGCAAATAGTGTTTCTGGAGAGGATATCAGAGACCACTCTACATATGGTAATCATGGTAACTTTGAAAATTCCCCTGAATTTGTGCAAGGACATGTTTTTTCAAACGCTCTGAAATTTGATCGGACTAACGATGACGCACTAAACTTTGGAAGTAGTCCTAGTTTGGATTTTACAGGGGACTTCACTGTATCTTTTTGGATGAAGGCTTCTTCTTATCCTAATGTGAGTCAAGACTATCTCATTGGTAAGGGTGATTACAATGACAATGGATGGGTTATTGGTTTTATAGGAACTGCTGGGGCATGTGGCTCGTTAGATGGAGCCTTGTACTTAGCTGATGGTACTGCTAGTTATAAAGTATGTTCTAGTAAAGCCCTTCCTCTTAATCAATGGATAAATGTGCAGATGGTATATTCAGGAACAACTGTGACCTTCTATGTTAATGGAGAGGTTTACGCCAATCAGACGGGGATAAACATTCCTTTTAATGATACCCTCGATCTTATAGCCGGGAAACGATCGGCCAATAGTTGGCATTACAGTGGATTAATGGATGAAATCGCCATTTGGAATCGTGCCCTAACTAGTGATGAGTTAAACCAGCTCTATCGTAGAGGGGCAAATAGAGTTAAGTTTCAGGTAAGGTCATGTGACGATTCGTTGTGTGATGATGAAGCGTGGATAGGCCCTGATGGAACGAATACAACTTATTTTAGCGAGTTTATAAATAATGATCTTATTGATGGATCAGGTCTACCTGTAGGTGACGTGAAAACAGCAGCCGCAGACATTCTATTTTCAGACTTTGTTTCACAGGCCGCCTCTAATAAGTACTTTCAATATAGAGTTTTATTAGAATCTGAAGATAATGATCTATGTTCAGGTGAACCATGTTTTCCGGAGTTGAGCTCAGTTGAACTCTCTCCAAATGGTCGCTATTTTGGTGGGCTTCAAATGGTGGAGCCAAAACAGCCGCTTTCACTTCGTAAAATAAAGGCCATCACGATTTCTGAAGAAGGAAGCTGTAGTTCAAGATTTCAGCTATCAAGAGATGGTGTGAACTATTACTATTATGATAGTGGTAGTTGGAAGCTTGCAGGCACTGCTAGTAATTCAAACCCAGCACAAACCCTTAATGATTATGGCAATGCCTTCTCAGTCCAAATTCCAGGTAATAAGCTCTATCTAAGGGCCTTCCTTCAAACAGATACTTCAACTAGCTGTGCTATTACAGATATCACTGTAGAAGGCTATTAAACCCATACACTTTCACTGTGTATAGCATCTACAATTTATCCAAGTTATTGAAAAAATTGAATCATCCCTAAAACCTTATAAAAAAGCACTGACTCTCTGAACTCATATTACGATATGTTAAGAAGGCGTTAATAAATGAGTTCCTGGAGGCCGTAGGTGAGAGTTGTTATTAGTTTATTAATTATTGTCAGTTCGTCAGTTTTCGGCAAAGAAATCAGAATCGCCGTTGGTTCATCACTACCTCCCTATGTTATTGAGTCGCATGAGATGGGGTTTGAATTAGAAATCGTAAGAGATGCATTAAAAGAAGTTGGCTATGAGGCCGTCTTTCAATTCTTTCCAGCAGGAGAGGTTTACGAGCAAGTAGTTTCTAAAAAATTTGATGCGGCACTTACACTTAAAGTTAAACTAGGAAGCCCTATTTACTATAGCGATGATTATATAACTTATAAGAATGCGGCCGTAACTTTGAAACGAAAGAGTTATGTGATCGATTCAATCTTCGACATAAGAGACTTTTCTGTCGGATCCTTTAAGGACTCTAAGAGAAACCTTGGAAGAGACTTTAAAATGATTTCAAATGAGATTGTTAAGTACACTGAATACCAAGATAAAACAGAGCAGGTGAAGGCCCTCCTAAATGAAGATGTTCAAGTTCTTGTAGGGGATATTAATATCGTAAAATATTTTCTAAAAGAGCTAAAAGTCGATCCAGAAATGATCGAAGTCCATCAGGTCTTTGGTCAGTCTAATTATCAAGTAGGATTTGTGAAACAGTGGCATAGGGATCAATTCAATAGAGGACTTGATCTTTATAAAGTGTCAGGAAGACATCTTGCAAAAGTTAATGAATATGTTGAGTAATCCGTTTAATACTTCCCGAAGATGATGCTGTTTGTTGTGGCCGCTTTTCTTTTCCAGATGATAGAATCCATAAAGAAATGCGAAAACAGTGGTAGTAAAAATAAAGCTGCAAACACACTTTCACCGATGCTGTAGTTGGCCTTATCAAAACTAATAAAACCCGTACCTATAAAGTATTCAGCACCACCAAAAATAAGTAATACATATACTATTAGATACCAAGAGTACTTCAATTGCTTTTGAGTGGTATTTAGCGATTTACGGATCAAAAATACGTAAGGAACACCATGGGCCACGATAAGTGAGATCAACATCCATTGAATATCTATTTGAGTTATTGTGAGTAAAGAAAATAACAAGGAAGTTGATAAAATATAACTAAAGCTTGCTGTATCCAGATTGGACTTTAAGAGTCGCCTTGCGCTGTGTGCTAGCCATAAAAGAAATACAATAATAAAGATTGCAGACAGGCCAGTTAAGATCTGTGGACTTGGAGAAGTATATAAGTCATTTGAGCTATAGTACTCCATGATCCCGTCTTCTCTGAAGTGTACACAAGCTACCGCCAGGATTTGAAGTGCATATAAAACGAATCGATCAAAATTAACTCGTTTAGTAGATAGGGCCTGGTAGAAAGATAACAGGCCTACGTTTTGTTTAATGTAGTGGAAAATTGTAGCGTAGAAAGCAAACTTCCAAATCAGAGCACTATCAATAAAATGAAGGGATATAATAGTTACAAAAAATAGAGGAAGAAATTTCAAATAATGTTTTAGAGGGACATTTCTCTCTAGGGCAGTACGGATAAAAGTTGTGTAGACGTGTCCATTATCAATAATGATTAAAATTAGAAATGCTAATTTAGGTATTTGTATCTCTAGACCTATGCCGGCCAATAAGAACATTACAAGCAAACAAATATGCCCTGGAAACATAATGAAAAATAAATCTGCTCTAAATGATGATAGAATGCTTTTCATGCGAGTGTTCAAATTTCTTATTTTTAAAGATTTAACGTATCATTAGTCTATTATGAACGAAACAAAATCCTTTCAACGTATTTATGGTATTGATGTAATAAAGTTAATTATATTGTTTCCAATAGTATATTTTCACCTTAATGAGTTTGTTTTTGGAACAAACCAATTTCCCCTTGGTGATTCCGCAATTTTCTACAATACTATTTACCCTTTTACCTCCTTTTTTGCCTTCAGTGGCGTTGCTCTGGTGTTTTTAAGCTTTTTCCTCTTTGGATATAAAAAATCAAATACGGCCGCCATAGCAAAGCTAGTTCCGATTTTCTTTCTAGGTCAGTTTCTGTTTAATAAAATTTTTAACACCACTTCAAGTTGGTATTCCTTTGAATGGGATATATATAGTTACCTTGGTGCCTCTATTTTATTTTTGGTTTTAATTAATAAAATAGGCAATATCACAGCGAGGGGAGTTGCTCTGGCCAGCCTCTTTATCATTCCATTTCAAGAGCTCGTAGCTTCAACTGTGGCCCAGAACCCTCTTCTATTTGCATATTGTGAAAATAATTCAGTTATCACCTGGCCATTAATCCCATGGATTGGACTTCCAGCTCTTGGATACCTTTTGGGAGAGTTCTCTAGAGATAAGGACACGGCCACATTAGGCCACAAAGAGTTAATCGGTTGGCTTATCGTCCTTGCTGGATGCGCTCCCTTTTTGGGAGCATATCAAGGGGCCCCGGTTGGTGATGATCTTTATTGCTTTGTATTTGGAAGGTCTAAAATTGATCTTTTAGCGCATATGCTAGTTATCTTTTTTCTGATTCGCCTGTCTCTCGTTGAAAGTATTAATTCAGCTCTTTCAAAAAATAAAACTATTTTATTCATCACACGTACGATGTGGGTTAAAAAACTATGGCTGTGTTACATCGTTCACGGAGTTATTCTGGGGATCGCATCAGGATTCACGTCTTTATTCTTTAAAAGACCAGAACTCTTTGATTCGTTTTTTATTATAATCATTCCTCTAACAGACCTAATCTGCAGACTTTTACTAATGCTTAAAGTTAAAACCTTAAGTTAATAGTTGGCCCTAGGTCTTGGAGTTGTGTTGCCGCCGCCACCGCCGCCTCCGCCACCAGGACTAGGAAGTGTTGGAGTTGTTGGAGGTGCAGCTGCTGGAGCTGGGTGACGTTGCTCATTACACCACATACACAAAAATGATGTTGGTGATATTTGTTTGGCCGTATAAGGAGACAGACATGCTCCTGCACTTGCTACGATACCTTGTTGAGACTGAATACAATTCAAGTCAGGTTGGCATCTAATATTGTTTAAAACCGTTTGGGATACATTGTAAGCACCACCACGTCTGGTGCATAAATCTGCATGGCTTCCTTTTCCAAAACAAGTTCTAATCTTACTTGAAGTATCTGTGTAAATTGTTAATGGTATCGCGTATTTGTCTTTGAAGGTTTGAGAGTCCATCGAATAAGCGTCAGACAAGTTCGCTGGTATTACGTAGACCAATGCTTCATAGGCCAAATGAGGCTCAGTTGAATTAAGTAGAAATACATCTCGGTTTAAGTTCTCTTTGAGAAGGATATTGAATTCTTCAATTCTAACATCACTAAAGCTTGAACCGGCCCCCAGGGTTTGACCGCTAATTTTTAAATCAAGGCCAGAAACTCTTGATACTCCAGTTGGGTCAAATGTTGCACCATTGAGAGCTTTTGAGCATATTACTGGATCAAACAGTTGTCCGGATAGACTCTTTACAAGTGTCTCATAATTTAATTTTTTAGATGCAGGCACAGCTGATTTCACAGTTGCAGCAAATTTGTCTGTATATACCTTGAACCCAATGCCTACGGCCACAATGATAAACATTGTGTACATTAAGGATGAACCTTTCTGGTTAAGAATCATAAAGTCACCTTTTTAGATTATAAACACTTCAAGCATACATAGTAGAGTTCTGTATTTGTAACTGTCTGTGTGCTTTTCTTGCCAGTTGCAACATCAACATTGTGAGAAAACTGGGAAGTCACTGAAGGTGTTGATCCTGTAGGACAGTTTCTACCACCAGTTAGTGGGTTGAGTGAATCGGCACTAGGAGTTGACCATTGGCACGCAAAGCCTGCTGGCATACATGAAAGTGTTGTAAAAGTTCCAAGAACCTCACAAGTATTTCTTGGCTCGCATCTACCTGTGGCAGAATCAAAGCCCATATTCATCATTTCACACATATCCGCAGTTGATAGTGTTGATGCTCCAGTACAATTGAGAATTGCTCCA
>JAGSHJ010000195.1 GCA_023954595.1 Bacteriovoracaceae bacterium
CGGTGGCTGTCGTATCATTATAAAAGAGGCGAGAGACCTTGCCTTAGTCCTTAGAGCTGGTGCTCTTCCTGTTCCTCTTGATTTTCTTGAGCAAAGAACAGTTGGTCCTTCACTTGGACAAGATTCAATTAAGAAAGCTGAATTTGCGAGCTTGATTGGTTGTATTGTTGTTTTTCTCTTTATTCTTTTCTATTACAAGATTTCAGGAATGATTGCGATTTTTACTCTTGGGCTAAACGTTCTCTTGGTACTGGCTTCACTAGTTGGACTAGAAGCAACGCTAACACTTCCAGGGATAGCAGGTATTGCTCTAACTGTCGGTATGGCGATTGATGCCAATATCATTATCTATGAACGGATTAGGGAAGAGGTTCGAAAAGGGGTCACCAACTACAAGGCTGTAGAGGGTGGTTTCCAACATGCTTTTTGGACTATTATCGATGCCAACATCACAACAGCACTAGCTGGTCTTTGTCTTCTTAATTTTGGGACAGGACCTATTCGAGGATTTGCTGTGACTCTATTGATCGGGATTGTGGCAACTATATATACTTCATATTTTGTCGGTAGAATGCTTTTTGAATTCTATATGGATAAAGTTGAAGGACAAGAACTCAGTATTTAATTGAAGGAAACGAGTTATGAGAGAGTTTATTAAACATAATATTAATATCGAATTTACTTCTAAGTTTAAGTTTACTGCACCTATTTCAGTACTCTTAGTTGTAGGAAGTGTTATTTTAATGCTGACGAAACTTCAGTATGGAGTCGACTTTAGAGGTGGAGCTGAAATTCAACTTAAGTTTAATGAAGAAGTAAAACTTGAGGAAATTAGAAAGAGTATGAAGGCCGGTGGTTTTAAAGGTGTAACAGCTCAAACTATTGGTGAAGCTTCTGAACACGAAGTTCTTCTTAAGGTTCAAGGTGATGAATCAAACCTTAACCAGATTACAGAAGATGTTAAGACAGCGCTTTTAAAGTCTTTTGCAAACTCTGGAGTGGATGTTCGAAAAGTTGATATCGTTGGTCCTAAGGCCGGTGCTCAACTTAGAATTACAGGTTTTCAGGCGATGCTTTGGGCGTTGATTGCCATTATGGTTTATATTGGACTTCGATTTGATTTCAAATATTCGCCAGGTGCTATTGTGGCGCTATTTCACGATGTCTCCATTATTCTGGGAGTTTATGCTTTAACAGGTACTGAGTTTACTCTTCAAACTGTTGCCGCTCTACTTGCCGTTATTGGTTACTCAGTGAACGATACGGTGATTGTTTATGACCGAGTACGTGAACATGAAGAAAAGTATGCTGGTCTAGATCTTAAAACACATATCAACAATGCTATTAATGAGACATTATCTCGTACTTTCCTAACTTCTAGTACGACACTATTTGTCTCTCTTGCTATGTACATTTGGGGTGGGATTGCCATTCGTGACTTCTTCTTAGCGATCTCTCTTGGTGTGATTATTGGTACCTACTCTTCAATCTTTGTGGCCGCTCCTGTTACTTTAATCTTTGATAGACTTAATCAAGACAAAGGTAAGGAGCCTTCTAAGGCCAAGGTTTCTGCCTAAGTGGTAACCCAAATTAAAATTTTTCTTTCTCTTGTTCTCATCATGACTTCTCTAGTTGTGATGGGACAAGATACAGATGCTGAACAGCAAGAACTTGAAAAAAGTATGCAAAAGCAACGTGACCAATATCAGGCCATCCTTAAAACAGTTGGTGGTGATGGGCTTGAGAACGATCCCGAATTCCAAAAGATGATTAAGGGTGGAATTAAAGATCCCAAGGCCTTGATGGAAAAGCTTCAGCAAATTCGTGCGAAAAATGGAAAAAGCACTGATGTCGGGACTATTGGTCAGAGTGGTCAAAAGTTTTCGGCAAAAGACCTCTTTAAAGGAAATGCTTCTAAAATCATTTCTATGATGCTTCAGCAGTTTTCTAATATGTCAGATGATCAAGTTAAAGCGAGTATGCTTAGAGGTGCTCAGGGGAAGCCTCAGGAGAAGTTTTTAAAGAACAATCCAAAGTTTTTAAACTTTGCTGCTAAGTTATTTAAAGATCCTATTGCTCTTCCCCAGTTTGCAAAGATTATTGATCAAAGAAGAAAGCTAACCTTTTTTGTTGGTGCCAATATCTGTGTTTTCTTGTTTGGTTTTTTTGTTCGTAAAGTTCAAAAGAATAGAAACCCAGAGAAGCAATTCACTACAACTATGAATCAATTTATCTTTCGACAAATTCTAATGAACTCAATTCGATTGGGTGTATTCTTGGCCTTCTTTCACAATGAAGTTGGGCCTCTTTGGAAAGTCTTTAGAAGTACGATGTTTGCTTAGTCCATTGCGGGAACGCAACCAAATCTCTTGTCTGGTGGTCTTACCGTTGTGACGAGTCCGCTTGATGCTCCGGCACTATTGATGTCTTCTGGAGCACGAACAGTATAAATTTTCTGAGTCGATTTTTGAACGTATGGATCATTAACGTCTGGTGGCCAATAATACATAATCGTTTTTTGGCTTGAGGTAATGGCGTCAGGAACAAAGTGTTGTCCATTTTCAAAGTAGAACCAGATCTTATTGAGAAGACCTTCTCTAATGAGTTGAAGTTTATTGCCACCTTCTTGCTGGTCAGAGGCCTCTGGTTGTTTAACGGCGATATAAATACCTTCCGTGTCGACACCGACAACTTCTTTCATAATTTTAAAGACTGGATCTGTACCATTGTATTGTTCTTGTTTTGGGCAAAAACCTCTTCCAGTAATGGAGTCGATCCATGGTTGCATATAGAAACCAACATTAGGAGTTGTGGCCGAGCCACTTCCTGTATTTGGTTTGTTTGGCCACCTAAAGAGACCAAAGATATTAATGGTTCTTGTTTGATTAAATTCTGTGGCCAGTCGGTCTTGAATTAATTGATTAATGTCGGGGCGGCTGTCTCCATTTTGATCGGCAAATCTAATGTCTGCTTGGTCCCACATGGCTATGTGTTGTGGGATAAGCTCTAGTCTTGGAAAGAGAGGTGAGTCGTCTGTTCCAAATTGAGGATCGTGACAGAGTATAAAGTGTGAGCCTGGTGGCATTGGTGGTGGAGAGTTGTTACTAGCGAAGTAGTAAAATTCTCTGGTTCCACAGTTAAAAATTTCGTCGCCGTTAGCTGTTTCCCCACATTGAGTTGTGTCGGGGAGAGTTCCTGTTCTATTTAAACAAGTGTATTGAGAGACAGGCATAATTTTTAGAGGTGTTGTTGTATCTCCTGTACCGTCGTCTGGTGGATCAACTCTTCTAATTTGGAATTCATTTGATTTGGCGCCAGATCCTTTTTCAACGATTGTGGCGACATATGTTTTATTTTTTTCGAGTGCTGTTAAGTTTGCTTGAAAAGAGTTTGATCCTGAAAATGTTGAGAAGTCGACTGTCGTTGTTGAGAGTCCATCAAAAACTTCCATTACGCAGTTTGGTGCTGATTGATCTGATCCTGTGATTTCGTTGCTACACCAACCGTGTAGGTTTCCAAGTTCACCGTTAAGTTCAATGGGTGCGCCGACTTTAACTGAACCAAAAAGAGTAGGGGTTGAGACTGTAGGTTTTCCTGCGCAAAAACTTTCGCAGTTATTGATAATGTCTGCTTTGCCTTGAAGGCATGAGCAAAAATCTCTATTAACGAAGACTTCACCTGTAGGTCTTACAATTTTATCTTCAAAGCAAATGCCTTGTGCTGAGCTTTGCATATTTCCTAAGAAGGCCTTTGTGTCGGCGTCAATTGTTCCGTCTGTTTCTGCTTTGTCGATGTCTGCTTGTAAAGAAGCTAAGTCTGCGCTGTCTCCAATGTGAGATCCTTCGGCACATTCATTTAAACAAACAGAAGTGTCTCCGTTGGCGACGGCGAGATCTGTAACAAAGAGGTTACAAAACTCTGTGCTAGTTCCACCAGACTTGGAGAAGTCTTTAATCTTTGGGAGTCCTTTACGACCACCACCGGACGTACCAATACATGATTGGAAAAAGACCATTGTTAATGTGATTAAAAGTATTCTTTTCATCATAATTTAATTCTATTTTTTCTACCTGTTCTCTTTTCGACTAAATGAGTCTGTTACTTTAAGAAAAACATACGTTTATTCCTTATTTTAACGCGTCGTGAAGCTGGTTTTAAGCTTTTTGATGAATTGACCCAAAAGCCCAATACTTACCATGACTTACCAATGTGGGATGAAATGTCCCATTTTGAAAATTGCCACAAATTATCGCCTGATTAGGCCCTAAAAAAGATCAATAAATTGAATATAAGTGCTTGATTTTGCATGCCGCGAATATTTAGAGTTAAATAATAAAACTTACGCTAAAGATTCTCGGAACTTACACCGACAAGGATGTCACAACTAATGAAAAAGACGACCTAATTAAGGAGATAGAGATGACAAAAGCAGATCTAGTAGCTGCGATTGAGAAGCAGGCCAATATCACACATAAACAGGCCGAAGCTGTCGTAAACATTGCGTTCGATGCAATGATTAAGTCTTTGTATGATGACGAAAGAATTGAGATCAGAGGTTTTGGCTCTTTTGCCAATAGAAACTACAAAGCTTATGAGGGCAGAAATCCTAAAACTGGAAAGATCGTCAAGGTACCACCTAAAAAAGTTCCTTTCTTTAAAGTAGGGAAAGAACTGAAAGAACAAGTGGATGCCGGTAAAGATAAATATGTAATTAGAGAGGCCTAAGCTCTTTAAATTACGGGGGCTTGTATTGACAAGCCTTTTTGGATCGTTCATTATGGGGTCTTCGAGGAGACGTGCCAGAGTGGTCCAATGGGACGGTTTGCAAAACCGTACAGCCGCCGGTTCAAATCCGGCCGTCTCCTCCATTAAATAAGTAAAACACCCCGGCTTGTCTGGGGTTTTTTTTTCCAATCTACTTTTAGAAGATTTGGTCGGGAGTTCACTTGCTTAAATATTTTGTAGTTTTTCTAAGTTTATTAATTAGTTCTAACTCTTTTGCCAATGATGCCGTATCTCAGGCCAGCGAATATGCCAAACGTGCCATGACTGAATTGGCCTCCGATCCACCATTACTTTTGTTAAAAAATGAAGATGGTAAATCAAGACATGAATTCCTACTTGGTTATTTAAAACTAACAACAGATGACGATGCAACACTTACTGATGGGACAAAGGCCCAAGAAAAGGGAAGCGCTAAAGGGTATGGGTTCGGATATGGTTACTCTCATTCCTTTAAAGAGAGGTGGGCCTTCTTCATGTGGCTACAAGGAGTCACAGTTGAAAAAGGTAATCACCAACAAACAGTAGCTGGACAGTTAACAGCAAAGACAATTGATTTTGATGCACTTAATTTAAATTTAGCACTTGGTCTCTCGTATGAATTTTTTAGAGACAACGACAAACATACATTAAATGTTTTTGGTGGCCCCTCTTTAATGTATCTTGATTTTCACGCAGACATCGAAAATTACGATGCACCTCCATCAGCCGCTGGAAATCTCAATACATCTTTAGACTTTTTCTTTAGTAAGTTCATTCCAACTTTTATGGCCGGCGCAATGTATGAATATAAATATTTTAAAAATTGGGAAATTGCACCATATGCATTAGGTGTCATTAAACTAATCGATAAATGCCAAGAGTGGAGTGCCGACAGAGTTTCTATTAATGGACCTGTTGATGGAAGTTCTTCAAAATGTCCTGCTTCTGGAGTCGCCAACAAAGGACAAATCGATATTGCTCCAAGTTTTGTTTCTATTGGTGTAAAGGTTAACTACAAGCCTTGGGATCTAGGATTCAACGTTTCTTCTATGATAAGAAATGCCATTATGAGACCTGACAAAGAGGATAAAGCAGAAGTTGAAGGTGTTTTATTTTCGCTTTCAAAATCATGGGGCGATTACTAGTAAAACATTTTTTAAAATGAATAAGCTACAGAAAG
>JAGSHJ010000321.1 GCA_023954595.1 Bacteriovoracaceae bacterium
CACAAAAAAGTTTTGGCTTATCCAGATTGATACAAAGGGAGTCTAGGTATTCAATACCACCTGCACTTAAGGAAGATTTGTACTTCTTGGCAACTCTCAATTGCCTCTTTAGAGACTGTATTTCACGGTAATCACTTTTAGGTGTGTTTTTTATCTTTTGTGAGAGAGCTGGAATACTTTTAACTTGTTCAGAAAGAAAGCAGAGGTAGGGAGTCTTATGATCCTTAAGAAAAGACTCATGTGTTTGCATGCATGCTTGCTCTGATGTGGGTGTTTTTAAATTTATTGTCTTAAGAGTTTTTGCGACATTTTTTAAGTTGAAGTATTGCTGAAATTTCTTAACTTGAGGACATCTTTTAAATGCGACTTCTTCAAAGAAATCTTTTCTATTCAATACCGTTGTTTCTGATTTTCCATCTTTTGTTTTATATCTCACGATAAATCGTTCAATCTCACCCTCTGGACCTTTTGCAAGGCCTGATAGAATAAGGTCATAAAGGGAACATGAGTCTAGAGTTCCAAGAGAGGAGTATCTAGAAGGGGTGTGAAATAAGATGCTACCAACAAAGTCAGGGTCAAGGTCCAAAGAATCCAGGGCGTCTAGATTTTTTAGTTTTGAGTTTCCTGCATAGGATTCAAGTTTCTTTGTATAGTTTTTATCTTGAATATCAATGAGTGTTTTGAAATTAGAGTAGAAGCCCGATTGGGCGAAGCAAGGAGAAAGCGAGAGTGCAAGCACTCCCGCTATAAATTTAGTCAATTGATTTATTAAGTATTGTTGCAACGTCTTCAATTTCAAGCTCTTCCGTTTCTTTAACTTTACCCTTTCCAGAATGAAAGTTTATCATACAGAATGAACAAGATGTAGCCAGTTTATAGGCCTTTGTTTCTCCAACATCTGCAAGACGGTTTTCAACCATATCCTGGCCTTCATGGATTTCATACCACATGTTACCACCGCCCATGCCACAACAAAGTGACTTCTCTTTACTGCGAACCATTTCTTTGATTTCCACACCTGGAATAGACTTAAGAACCTCTCTAGGAGCGTTGTATTCCCCATGATGTCTACCAAGGTAGCAAGGGTCGTGGAAAGTCAGTTCTTCTTTGACTTCTTTTGTCGGGTTTAGTTTACCCTGCTTTAATAGATCAGCTAGAAGCTCTGTGTGGTGAATTGTCTCAAAGTCACCATCATCAAATTTTCCGTATTCTTTGCCAATAGTGTGTAGACAGTGAGGGCAATGAGTAACAACCTTATCAAAGTCATACTGGTTAAGGTTTGCAATGTTTTCAATTGCAATCTCAAAGAAGCTGTATTCATCACCAAATCTTCTGATCGGGTCACCGTTACATTTTTCTGTTTTACCCATAACAGCAAAGTCTACGCCTGCTTTCTTTAGTAGAGTTACGGTATCTTGTACGACTTTTTGGTTATTGTTGTCATACGAGCCAGCACATCCAACATAGTAGAGGTAATCCACTTTCTTGCCTTGTTCAATCACTGGAACGTCAAGGCCGTCGGCCCATGCGAAACGCTCGTCCTGAGAAACACCCCAAGGGTTACCGTTATTTCTAATGTTGTTTACTGCGGTTGCAGCCTCTGGTGGAATCTCACCAAGAGTAAGCGCTTTGTAGCGTTTTAGACCCATAATTTCTTGAACGTGCTCAATATTTACAGGACATTCCTCCATACAAGCACCACAAGTAGTACAAGAGTCCAGCTCCACTGAGCTAAATGTGTTGTTTTCCCAGAAATCCACATCTTCCTTGGCACCGGTAGTAACATCTCTCATCTTAGTGATAATAGTCTTTGGATCAAGAGGCTTACCGGCCAAGTTGGCCGGACAAACTTGAGTACACCTTCCACATTCAACACATGAAATAGTATCGAGTCTCATTTTTGGAGTCATCTCACTTGCTTTACCAAGTCCAAAGGTTTCAGCTGTTTCGTCTTCAAAATCCATTGGCATCATAACTGCGCCACGACGAGCTGGTGTTACAAGTGCTGCGAAAGGAGCTGCTACAATGTGTAAAAACTTTGAATAGCTAATACTGGCAATGAAGACCATTGTATTAACCATGTGAAATAACCAAAGTCCTTTATAGGTGCCAAATAGGGCAGATTCAGAAAAACCAAAGTTTCCAACTAGGGAAGCGATTGCAAATCCTACTGGTGACCATATCTTTTCCCCCTCTGGCATTCCAGCACCATAAATTCTAAAGCCCTCTATGATGAAGCCTATAAAAATAAGAGAGAAAAGCATCCCATACATGAAAAGTTCACGGTAAGGGTTAGTTGCTGATAAATAGTCTGGCTTGTCGATATATCTTCTTTTGTAAGCGAAGCCTAAACCGAAAAGAATCGCAACACCCGCAATATCTGCAAGGAAAGAGACAACAATATAAGTTGTTCCTTTGTAGATTTTTAGAGGAGTGTCTGCGTGGATTGCAACTAATTCTGTGGCAATTAACAGAATCATAAATCCGTAATAAATAAGACTGTGATAGAAACCAACATACCCATCTCTAGTCACTTTTCCTGTGAAAAAGATGGTGTCTAGAAACTTCTTCCAGTTCAGCTTCTCTGGAAGCAAGCTTCCATTGCCTTTAACTTCATTAATCCATTTGTATTTGTCGTAAATACCTTTAACCATGATGCCCATTGCGACAATCATAAGGGTGTACATGACAACCTTAAAAGAAAAAGGAATTTGCCAAAATATCTCGCGCGATGCGTTCACAACATCCATTTAGCCTCCCAATAGCTATGTAGAAAGTTCAAATTTTTGGTACCGTAATAGTATACAATAAATTATAGTTGAAGTCATGATAACAGCAATCAACAACTTCGTTCCCCCTTTAATTAGCCTGGGCCTTTTAGGCGTATTACTCGTTTTTGCGCTTCGCATGATTATTCGTAAGCAGAAACTTGATTACTTGAGTTCCTTTGTATGGATGATGTTAATCACTCTCTTTGCTTTCTTTGCAATGAATTTGGCCTACACATTCAGTTTATTTAGGCATCTAATTTTTTTCCAAGTGGAGAACGCACTTTTATTAGGTTTTCAATTTTCATATTTGGCCTTGGCCATATTTATTTACCTAGACGCACCGAATGCCAAAAAGGGTAAAATCCTTCTTAGACTTCCAATCATTGGTCTTCTATTAGGCTATTATCTATCAAGTGTGGAGAGCATTGCCGCCTTCGCTATCGTTGAAGTTGGAATTAGTATATTACTGGCAAAGAAGGCCAAGGAGAGAAATTACGCATGGAGAGCGCAGTTGAAAGCTTTGCCGCCGATCCCACTTCTAGCGATGTATTCTCTTCCAATAAATACGTGGTTTGCCATATATTTGGCCTGGTCACTCCACTTTAAGTTTGGCCTTGCAAATGCTGCACTTGTTAAAAAAATGATGGTTGATTATGATGAAACTTCGAATGAATAACGCAATTTTAAGAATCTTTTCTTTTCTTCTACTTGTTGGCTGTGCCCAAGTAACAAGCCTTAACCTTCAAAAACACCAATTTGGTAAACTTCCAGTAAAGATTGTTTGGTTGCAGGTCGCAGGCCTGTCTGAAGAGCATCTTGCAATGTTGAAATATTCTTACCCAACAGTTGATGTGAAAACTTCCTTTGAAAAATCTTTATGTGTCGGTAAGGCCTGGTCTTACAATTTGTACGATATTCGTCCAGAACCTGCTGATGGTTTCTTATCTCAAATGACTGGGAAAAAAAACGTAAAGGGAACTTGTGAAGATTATGAACTTCGTCCAATTTGGAGCTACATGCTGCCAAAGGGGTACAAGGCCGGAATTTTTGAAGGGGAGAGTTCTGAGTCTGAGTCACTTTTACGATCTACAAAAAAATGTGGAAAACAACAATTTTTAAAGGGCACTCACTTTTGGAGAATGGACAAAAATGCTCCAAAAGATAGTAAGCAGTTTCATGTAGAAGCAGCTTCAAACTTCAA
>JAGSHJ010000132.1 GCA_023954595.1 Bacteriovoracaceae bacterium
ATGCTAGTGAATCCGTGTTTTGGTCCTTCAATATAATACATCCCAGTTCCCATAATCGTAACTAGAGTCAAAACAAAAAGTATAAAAACAACGATTTTTGCACGAGACGCTATAAGGGCTCTTTTCAATTGGGTACCAGCTGTTGTGTAGTGGCTAAGTTTTAGAACACGAAAAATCCTTAACAGTCTCAGTGCCCTTATAATAATAAATGCCTGTGCACCAGGTATCAGAGTTGCGAGGTAGGTTGGAAGTACGGAAATAACATCAATGATGCCATAGAAGCTTAAAAGGTATTTTTTCTTACTAGGTGTTGAATACAGCCTAAGTGCGAGCTCTAATGTGAATACACCTGTAAAAAACCATTCAAGGTAATAAAAGATGTCTTTGTAGGGAACCCAGTATGTTTGAACCGTTTCCAGCATAATGGTAAAAATACTCAGAATCACCAAAACGATCAAACATATGTCAAACGCCTTACCTTTTGGCGTGTCATGCTCGAATATAATTTTGTATAATTTTTGCTTTAAATTTCCCATTGTTTAGGAACATTGCATTAGTGATGTATGAAAGTCAATTATCCATTTTTAGAATTCAGGAATCTCTTAATTTCATCCGAGAATCTTCTAGTGGAGATGATTGTGTTTTTGACGAGTTCATAGCCACATTTCTTTATGTGCTCTTGTAGTAGGGTTGCTCTGATGCCATGTGATGGATGGGAGCCTTTAGGCCTTCTATTTCTACGTTTATCCACAATCGTTTTTACCTCCAATAGGTGATCGAGTGTAGCTTGGGGATTGTATCCAGCATTTGTCATGAGTTTTAGCCCTGTAAGGTCCGCTTCTACTTCATGTTGGCGTTTAATTCTATTTAATAAGCTTCTATCCCCAGAGGGTGCTCTTCCGTTTAGGTCTTCAATTAGTCGGGCGTGGTGTCGCAAAGTGTAATGGGCAATCTCATGTGCTAGGACGGCGGCCATAGCATCCTCACTTTTGGCCCTAAGTGGTAGGGAGGAAGGTACAATAAGATACTTGCCAGCAACTACTCTTGCTACAGGTGGTGTATCAGCTTTGGAGCATAAGAGAACCGTTTCAAGTCTATTTGGCCCCTTCTGGAGAAATGATAAATTCGATTCTTTAAAAATCTTATCTACTACTACTTGAACGTGGGCCTTGGTCATAGGGCATGCGCTCATTGAGGGGATGTACTTTCTTTGTGCTTGTGCCGCTCTGTATTTTAATTTGTCGAGTGTTGAGGATTTAAAACTCTTGTTATCAACAAATAGAGGTACTCCATTTTCAACGAGTTTAGGTGCGGCATTTTTTAAACTGAAAGAGCATGTGGCAGATACTGTGTTTGTTATAAGTAGTAGGGCGATACCGTATTGTAAAAATAATTTAATATTTTGCATGAACCTAGTAGGCCATGCTCAATATTCATTTTCAATACCGATTATTACTCAACTACTTTTGATTTCTACAGAATGCCTATTAAGCGCTATGCTAGAAGCATGAGTCAGAAACTAAAGAGAAGTTTTTTTCAAAATGGATCAGTCGAGAATTTAGCTCCTCGCTTATTAGGTAAGATCCTCTATACACAAATTGGCAATGAAATTTGTGCTGGCAAAATTATAGAAGTAGAGGCCTATTGTGGAAGAAGAGATAAAGCGTGCCATGCTTTCTTTAAAAAGACTGAGCGTAATAAAATCATGTTCACAGATGGCGGCGTGTTCTATGTCTATTTATGTTACGGAATACATAAGCTTTTAAATATTGTCACAGGCCCTCCAGACGATCCAAGCGGAATAATGATTAGAAGTATAGAACCAATTGTAGGCATTGATACTATGATGTTTCGAAGAAACGTAGATAGACTTACACCTAACATGACAAATGGACCTGGAAAGCTATCTCAGGCCTTGGGAATTGAGCTTTCCCACTATGGTGAAGGTATTGATGGTGACACTATTTGGATCGAGCATGGTGAGCGTGTTAAAGAGCATGAGATTCTTGTGGGGAAACGTATAGGTATTGATTATGCAGGTGAGGACAAGAATCTACCTTGGCGCTTTGCCTTGGATTCTAAATTTGTAGGTTATAAGAAACTTTTAACCAACAGATAAGGCTGTATCTAAATACATCATTAAAGCAAAGCCCAGCATCAGCCCAATTGTGGCGTACTCAGCACTTTCTTTTCTATGTGATTCAGGAATGATCTCTTCACTTATTACATAAAGCATTGCCCCAGCGGAAAAAGCTAGTGCCCATGGAAGTGCTTCTTTCATCACTGAAGTAGCAAAGTATCCACTTAAGGCCGCAATACCTTCAACAAGTCCACTTAAAAAAGCCACTCCAATTGCAGTTGGTATTTTATATCCAATAGAAGTTAATGCCACGGCCACAACAAAACCCTCAGGAGCATCTTGCAGAGCTATACCGAGCATAATAGGGTAGGCCAATGCTGGATTCTCACTACCCGCACCACTGCCAACAGCAAGCCCTTCAGGCAAGTTATGTAAGGTAATAGCGAATACAAATAACCAAATCTTTTTAAACTCTATTGCTTTCTCTGTTCCTTCTCTGCCTGTAGCAAAATGTTCGTGTGGAACTACGTGGTTTAAAATTTTTAATAGTGCACCGCCTAAAAGGAAGGACAAACATATGAGAGCTGTCATTGTTCCTGATGTCTTTGGGCTGTTCACTATTTCAATAGAAGGAAGTAGCAAAGAGAAACAAGTCGCTGCCAACATGACGCCAGCACTAAAGCCTGTAGTGGCATTTTGAAACTTTTTAGGTGCCCTGCTGAAAACGATTGCAGGAAGTGCTCCAATCGTGGTTGACAGTGAGGTCGTAAGAAAGGCCAGTAGTGCGTAATTCATATATTAAAATTTATATCAAAAAATGTAGTTGTTAAAGCTCATGTATAAAGAATTTCAGGCCGCTGCATTTGCTTGGAAAGCTCACTATTGAGAGCATTGAGTTATGAGGAATACACTTAAAAATAAATACTTCTACATATCCATCTTCTTACTGCTTGTTCTGGTCTTTATGCTTCAGAACAATCGCCCAGTACAAATAGACTTCTTCTTCTGGAATATAACCAGTGCAAATCTACTTGTACTGCTAACCACCTTTTTTGTATTGGGTGGGGTATTTGGCTATTTCGGACACCAAATTTATAGATTAAGAAAGAAAAGATCTCCCAAACAAACACGTCGTGATGCCATGCAGGGAAGTCAGTACAATCCTGTTCATTAAATTATTGGAAAATAAATGGTCTCGTGCAAGTATTAGCTAGGGAGATCATTTTATGGAAGCTCAGCAATTTAATGAGTTATGCAAGAACTACGATAATATTATTTTCGACTTTGGTGGAATCTTTGTTGATATCGACTATCGAGCAACAGTTGACGCACTCCAAGAGCTAACAACTAAAGCTAATGTGTCCGAGTTTTATAGTAAAAAAGAACAGATCGAGATTTTTGATCTACTAGAAACTGGGCAAATTGATGAAGATCAGTTTGTTGAACAGTTAGGGAGTCTTTTAAAGATTGATCCATCTGCACGCTCAAAGGTTGTTGCTGCTTGGAATTCTATGCTTAAAAAAATTCATCCTCAGAGAGTTTCCTTTCTAAGAGAATTTTCAAAACAAAAACGTGTGTTCATGCTCAGTAATATTAATATTATTCACGAGAGCTTTCTTGAGAAAATGATCAGTGAAGATAAAGATATTCAGGACTTCTATTCATTATTTGAATATGTTTATTTCAGTCATAAAATCCAAATGAGAAAACCACATGTTGAGACCTTCAAGCATGTTCTTACCCAACAGAATTTGGATCCTAAAAAGACATTATTCATCGATGATTCAGCTCAACACGTCAGTGCATGTGCTAAGCTGGGAGTGAAGTCTATTCTTTTAGAACCAGCGAATAGCTTTATTGCCTCATTTTAAGCATAAGGCATGCTTTCAAGGTCATCAAGATATCGCTCCACACTTATTAGGCTATCATAGAGAGTCAGAAGTTTAATGTTCTTCTTGGCCTCTGTGAGGTTAACGAGCTCATCCATTTGCTGGTGGATTAAGTCAATAGAGTCATTAATTCTAAAGGTCTCGTATGCAAGTTCTCTCTCGTGAAAGGTGAACTGTGGAGGCTGGATGTTTAAGTCTCTAATTCTAATTTCGATCCTTTCAAGTAATTCCCTGTTTTTGGCCTCCAATTGATTATTCTTTGAAACAATATCGTCATTCTCAAAAGACTTATTATCAATGTACTCCATTGGGTGGCTCCTCTTATGTTTTTGTTAACCTGGTTTTGCAAAGGCATCAGTTTTATTTTGAATTATATCTAAATTGTAATGCTCGTTTTCACTTCGAGAAAGAAGTGCGCCAACTATTATAAATACCGCAGTGAATGCCGGGGTTAGCCCCGCGATATCCTGTGAAGTGTGCATTAGTTTATAGGAGATCAAGACCGCACAAATTAATAAAATCGTGTAAGACAATAATTGGAATGAGCGCAGGATCAGTATTGAGCGTAGTTTGGTATTGAGAGCTAATAATAAAGAAGACTCAAAGTAGCATGCCAAGTTTGTGAAAAATAGGCCGAAGATGTGAGGGGTCTTCACACTCATGCTTAGTTTTTGTAATAAAAAAAGTATATGAAAGTAGAAAGAGCCTATAATTGTAGCTCCCGCTATGAATGAGCTTCCCTCTGGAATTGTAATTGGTATTTCTGGGTAAAAAAGCTTTGCTGCCTTTAATGTGAACAAAGACAGTGGGACTATGAGAAAGTTTTGCCAAGAACTCATCTGTAAGAATAAAACTAAGCTTTGTTGTTTAGTAAGACCCTTAAAGTCTCTAAGGCTTAGTGACCAAAACATAGATCGCAAGCGGATGTAGTTTCTTATTTTTATTTTGTATGGGCCATTAAAGATCGATGTAACATTGGTCATTTGGGTGTGAATGTTTTTACCAATATGACCGGCCGACTGTAGTCTCATTCCAGTTTTTAATTCGCACGCCTTATTTGATTCAACCCAGCCAGCGATTTCAAGTAGGGCACTCTTATCAATTAAGGTTAATTCACCGTTTAACAAAGCAATGTCGTGATCGGTTCCCGCTTGAGCATATGCTTGATCCAGGTAGACGTCTTGAAGTTTAGAGTCCGAATTATATCTTTGACCCACTATTGGTGCTAGAGCGAATTGTACAAATTTATGGTCTGTATCCAGAATCGTCTCTACGCCCTTTGACAGTACATGTGATTGAACCTCTCTTGCTGGTTCAACAATGAATACGTACTGGGCATCCTTATGTGTAGAAGCTAGAGCAATATTGAGTAGCTTTCCTTTATTAGTGGAACGTGAATTTATAAAATTTATCTTTATGGTGTTTGAAAGTCTTTTAAGCTTCGGGGATAGAGTGTTTGAGCTATCATCTCCCACCAATACAATTTCATAGTTTTTATAATTTAAGGCCAGGACGCTGGTTAACGTCGATAACACTTCATCTTCGTAGTGATTCATTAGAGGAATATGAACAGTAACAAGAGGACCTGTCGTATTTTCTCTGGGAACAAGACAGAGCTTAGACAAGCTTTTAACTTCGGGGATTAGTTTGAAACGAGCGAGAAAAACGAGGGAAGCATATAGAAGATTGGCCCCAAGAATAACCGTTATTGCTTGCTGATCTTTTAGTGCCCAACAAGTCCAACATATAACACATATGCTAAATACATATTTTAATCGCGCGTCGCGTAGGCTGATACTTGTGCTAGGCTGATTTGCAGTTTTCATATGGTTGCTCTTCTCTTAGGCCATAGTGGTTGAAACTAAAGCTTGAGTAGTGCAATACTAGCGCCTATGCAGTCGTGTAAAGCTGGATGATTTAATTTAACCAAGACAAGAGAAGCTTATCTATAAATCTCTTAGAATTACGGGCCCATACTTTTGAAGACTTTCTTGTGTTATAGGCCTTTTCTGTTAATGGTGTGTTTAATAAGGCCCTCTTGTGTGTATCTGTAACAAAAATGGCAAAGGCCACGCGTTGCCCTTTTTTATTTAAATAATAGCCTGCGATATTACTCACGTAATAGAGTGAGCCAGTTTTGGCCCAAATGCGATAGGCATAGCGAGGCTCCATCAGTCGCTTTGCAAGCCAACCACTTCTGCCATTGATAGACAGTTGCGTCCAAAAGCTTCTCCCGTTGAATTGCTTGTCTTTAATTTCGTTAAGAAACATTGCGGTTGCCTTGGCACTAATTTTATTATCAATGGTAAGTCCTGAGGAGTTAACAAATTGAGCACTTTTAAAGTCTACCTTTGGAAAGTTCTTTTTAAGAAATAGATGCATCGCAGTTGCGGCATCCCGAACCCCAACAGGTTTATTTAATTCCTTTCTTGCCGCCATCATAGAAGGCAGTTCAGCAAATAAATTATTACTATATTCTATTGCCTGGGAGGCAAGTCGCCATAAAGGTAGGCTCTCATGAGTGTTGATAAGAGTAGCAGTGCTAGGAGTTTTTCCATTAATTGGGAATGGCAACTCTATAGACACCATATGAGCTAGATACTTAAAGTAGTTGGCCGTAAATAGGCCTGCATCTCTTGAGGGCAGTGGTATAAGCTTTTTTGCCTTGGTTGATTTTGATTTAATCCACTTTGATTTTTTTGATTCATAGCTAAAGCCTAGTCCCTTAGGAAGATCTGCTTTGGTGCTATCTACACCTAGGTGAGTAAGTGGAGGAAGGGGTGTCGTGGATTCAAAAATACGAAATCTATTAAAATCTACATTTAGTGCACCTATTGCAGGGTTATCGGGTTGATCCTCAAGACCAATGGATGAGAGTTTAGAAGTTGGCAACAAAAGAGACTGATCGTAGATAAAGCGGCCATCTACTTTTTTTATTCCTTTTACTTTCAATGCTTGAACCATAGACATGAGTTGACCCGGTGAAAGGTATGGATCACCTCCGCCTTTTAGAATTACATCACCCTTTAGAATTCCATTTTTTACATCACCTTGAATAAAGAGCTTTGTCTTAAAGGTTTCATCTGCTCCAAGTATTGCTAATGAATAAAAAAGTGAAAAAGTCTTTGTTACTGAGGCCAATATCATAGGACGCTGCTCATTTACATTATGCAGAATCTCATTTGTCTCAGTGTTGTAAGCATAAAAAGATATTGAGTCCTTCTTAAGCGAATAGCGTTTTGCTAGTTCCTTCCAATTTGCTTGTGCCGAGTTGATGAGGAATATAAATAATGTCAAAGATGTAAGAGTTAATTTCATATCTTAAAAGTCTAACAAATGTGGCCAGAACTTCCAATGAGGTTAAACCTGCGTTATGCAATGTCCTTATTCATTGTAGTCCTTGTTGGATAGAGAGATTATAAAACCATGGATAACGTTTCAAAAAATAAAAGAAGCGAAATAATGTCTAAAATAAGAGGGCAGGACACAAAAATTGAAATTCTTGTCCGGAGTGCTCTTTTTAGAAGAGGTTTTAGATTTAGAAAAAATGTTCGATCTCTGCCGGGGATACCTGACATCGTTCTACCAAAGTATAACAGTTTAGTTTTTGTAAATGGCTGTTTTTGGCATGGCCACAAAAATTGTAGTGCCTTTAGACTTCCAAAAACTAGGACTAAATATTGGAGTGATAAGATAAGTGCAAATTCTAAAAGAGACCAAAAGAATCTCAGACGTTTAAGAGCTCAAGGCTGGAGGTGTTTCACTGTTTGGGAATGCAGGTTGAAGAAAAACTTTTCTCATGAAATTGATAAGTTGGAGAAAAAAATAAAAGCTCAGGCTTGACGAAAGCAGCTATGCACCCAACTTAACAGTATGCAAAGCAAAATAATTTGCAGGAGGTATTTAGATGAGAACATTTTCACCAGTTTACGCTAACCC
>JAGSHJ010000292.1 GCA_023954595.1 Bacteriovoracaceae bacterium
GATTTAAACCAAACTTTGCCAGAGCGGTGGAAACAAGGTCATCGCGAAGCTTTGAATGGTGCATGGCTTAGTTGTACAGATGATTCATATATTAAGTCTAACGGACAAGTTGAATGGCTCGACTGGGATGTCCGGCCTTGGCACGACAGTAGTGGGGAAGTTGGTGGGATCCTTATGCAAGTCGATGTTACTACTCAGAAGAAGTTCGAACAGCTTGAATATAATAAAGTAAGCGAGATACAAAAGGTTATGTTGGATAATACTACGTACAGTATGATCGCAACTGATACCGCAGGTATTATCACCGTATTCAACAAAGGTGCTGAGAAACTTCTAGGCTACACGGCTGAGGAAGTTATTGGTAAGCATTCTCCTGTCATATTTCATGATTTAGTTGAAATTAAAAATAGAGCATTGGATCTATCAGAAGAGTTTGGTGAAACTATTAATCCTGGTTTTGATGTTGTGGTCCACAAGTGCAAGGTGACTGGAGAGGTTGATCTTAATAACTGGGATTATGTTTCTAAGGATGGAAGGAAGGTTCCAATTTCGTTAAGTGTATCTCCAATGAAAAATAAAGATAATGAAATATTTGGATATCTCGGTATCGCTCAAGACATTACCACCAAAGTTAAATACGAAAATAAGCTTATAGAGGCCAAAGAAAGAGCTGTAGAGAACTCTGAAATGAAATCTCGCTTCTTAGCGAATATGAGCCATGAAATTAGAACTCCACTCAACTCGATAATTGGACTCTCTGATCTGCTATCACAGGAGAGTATTGACGGCGAAGCATTAAAATATATTAAAACGATCCATAACTCGAGCGAAGTATTACTAAACATAGTGAATGATATCCTAGATCTGTCTAAAATAGAGGCCAACGAAATGAAGTTGTGCCAATCCCCGTTTAAGCTCAAAGATGCAATTGATAAAATTATTGGACTGTTTGAATGGCAGCTTAGTGAAAAACGTATCAAGCTCTTCTTTGATTTCGACGAAAATCTTGGAGAATTCTATGAAGGTGATGAAGTTAGATTACACCAAGTCCTAGTGAATCTTTTAGGTAATGCTTTGAAATTCACGTTACAGGGAAGTGTGACGTTGTCAGTGTCGCGTAATACAAATAGCCACCATAGTGGGAATATCATCTTTAAGGTTGTAGACACTGGAATTGGCATACCTTCAGCGAAACTAAAATCTATATTTGAAAGCTTTTCCCAGGCCGAATCATCTACAACTAAACGCTTTGGTGGAACAGGGTTAGGGCTATCAATTACAAAGCAGCTTGTTGATTTGATGGGTGGAGATGTTTGGGTTGATAGTGACTCTGGGCAAGGAAGCACATTTTCCTTTACTGTGGATATGAAGCAGGTCGAATCAAGTCCTGTTCTTATTGAACAAGAAAAAGTTAACTTTCAGATTTCTACTGATACAGAACTCAAGGTTCTTCTCGTGGATGATGCTGTAAATAATCGGAACCTAGTAAAGGCCTTCTTAAAAGATAAGAGGTACTCAATCGTTGAGGCGCAGAATGGGCAAGAAGCTTTTGAAATATTGAAAAAAGACAAGTTTGACATTGTTTTAATGGATATGCAGATGCCAGTAATGGACGGGTTTAAGGCGACTGAATCATTTCGTACATGGGAGAAGGACAACGGGTGTGGCCGTACTCCAGTTATTGCTCTTACTGCATATGCGTTAGAGGAAGAAAGACAGCGAAGCTTCAATGCTGGGTGTGATTACCATTTAGCAAAACCTCTTAAAAAGAAAGTTCTGTTGGAAGCTATTGATGCGCATGTAGAGTTGCTTTCAACTAGTGCCTAAGTGAACTGGCACCAAATTAGCATCATGAGAGAGAATGAAAGTTGGTTTTTTTGATGCACATAAATTTGATAAAAACGTTTTTGAACAAGTTAATAAAAATTATAGCTTTGAATTTGTCTACTTTGATACAACACTTGATTCTCGTAGTTCAGTTCTTGCTAGTGGCCTTGATGCTGTTTGTTGCTTTGTAAATGATCACCTTGACCGAGAGACGCTTAAGATCCTTTCAGAAACCAACGTTCGAATTGTAGCTCTTCGCTGTGCTGGGTTTAATAATATAGATTTAGATGCTGCAAAAGAGTTTGGAATAAAGATTGTTAGGGTTCCAAAGTACTCCCCATTTGCCGTCGCCGAGCATGCAACAGCATTAATACTGTGTTTAAATCGAAAAATTCATAAGGCCTATAATAGAGTCCGTGATCACAATTTTTCTCTGGATGGATTAGTGGGGCACGACATTAATGGCAAGACTGTGGGGATCTTGGGGGCCGGCCAGATCGGATCCGTTTTTGCAAAAATTATGAACGGACTTGGTTGTGAGATTCTGGTCTATGACAAATATGTGAATGATGAACTAGTTTCCAAGTATAGTTGTAAATATGTGAAGCTCGATGAGCTTTTTTCTAAGTCAGATATAATTTCGCTTCACTTGCCTCTGAATAAAGATACCGTCCATGTCATAGATAAGGATGCTATCGCTCGTATGAAAAACAATGTTATGCTCATCAATACTGGGAGGGGAGGTTTGGTTGATAGTGGTGCCCTATTGTGGGCATTAAAGAATGAAAAAATTGGCCATGCTGGCCTTGATGTATACGAGGAAGAGGAAGAGGTCTTTTTTAAGGATGTCTCTGACTACACCCTTAAAGATGATTGCCTAGCAAGACTTTTAACATTTCCAAATGTCATAATAACTTCTCATCAGGCCTTTCTCACTTGTGAAGCACTGGAAAATATAGCTAAGACAACAATGAAAAGTCTGGATCAGTTTCAAAAAGGTGAGTCTTTAAACAATGAAGTCACAAAGTCTAATTGAGCTGTTTTCTTGATTTGAGTCTACATATCCATTTATGAATTTCTATTGTTATAAATACAGACAGTGCTATTAATAGGTATAGAGACCAATCATTGAAACTTACAGGGCTTACTCCTAATACATTTGCCAGAGGGGTGTAGTGCATTGCAAATATGTGTATACCTTGTGCTGAAAGGGTTCCATAAACTAAGAGGGGATTTCTAAAAACATTTTTAAGGCCTGAGTAAGTTTCTGATCTTGCATTTCCTACCATGATATTTTCAAATAGCACCATCAATAGTAATACGTGGTTTTGTGCCATACTCAGTTCCATTCCAGACTTTATTAAATTGTTAAACAATATAAAAGCGGCCAGTGCAACTACCACTGCTGAAAGTAGAACTCTCTGAATCATTAAAGGATTGAATATCTTCTCATTTGGGTTCCTTGGAGCTCTGGTGAGTTCATCTCCCTCCTTTGGCTCAAATGCCAATGCCACATCCTGGATTCCATTTGTAACAAGGTTTAGCCATAAAATTTGTACTGCGGTTAGGGGAATAGGAAGACCTGCAAAAACACATAGAATAAATAAAAGTATCTCTGATGCACCTGTTGCAATTAAGAGATACACTACTTTTCTTATATTTGAATAAGCAACACGGCCCTCTTCAATTCCTGCAATTATCGAGGAAAAACGATCATCTGTAATGATGAGTTCTGAACTCTCTTTAGCTACATCCGTACCTGATTTTCCCATTGCTACACCTACATGTGCGGCCTTAAGAGCGGGAGCATCGTTTGCACCATCTCCGGTTATGGCCAAGAAATGTCCTTGGCGTATTAAACTTTGAGCGATCACCAGTTTCTGTTCAGGCTCTACTCTTGAAAACACCCTATGGGTCTTAACTAGTTGGTCAATTGCATTGTTATTCGTAGCTGCTTTTAGCTCTGGGCCAGTTAACACTTGTGAAAAGTTGCTGGCAAGCCCTAGCGCCTTTGCGATTGCAAGGGAGGTTGTGGGGTGATCCCCCGTAATCATCGCAACTTCAATTCCTGCTGCACGAGAGTCTTTGATTGCTTGCTTGGCACCTTGTCTAGGTGGATCGATTAGACCGACAAGACCAGATATTGGAACATCAAGTGGATCTTCAGTACTAAGAGTTTCAAAAGAGTTACTCTTCTTGATTCCAATTGCTAATACTCTATGGCCTTTACTTGCAAGTTTTTGGATTGATTCTTTTATATCAATTTGGTGATTGTATGATGAGAAACGCTCTGGAGCACCCTTTACACTTAAAATATACTCGCTTTCATACTCATGAATAGAGGCACAGAAACCCCTTTCAGATTCATAGGGTACTCTTTTACAAAGTTTAAACTGTTTA
>JAGSHJ010000450.1 GCA_023954595.1 Bacteriovoracaceae bacterium
CTTCCCTCAATAAATCTATGAGTGCCCCTTACCTGAGAGTTTTTGGTATCCTCGTAATAGGCACCATAAACTTGGGTTTTACCTGTTTTCTCAAACCAGTTAAATGTGAAGAAGTAAGACTCATCACCTTCATGTCCAAAAGCTTTCTTATAATTAAGTGTAAGTCTTAATTGGCTTGTTACGCGATACTGTAGTGTCGTTGAATATGAGTTAATCTCATCCTCTTCAAAAAACACTTCATTCTCAAGGCCAAGTGACGCTCCTAAATAGGGTGTTAGGTCCTTAATGACCCTACCGCTAGCTTTGAATTTACGATTGCTTTTCCCTGAGCCTGGATTGTAGAAATCTTTCTGCCAAAGGTTGGCACTTAATTGGTAGTTGTATGGACTTAATTCATTTTTCCATTTTGGTACACTTATTAAATTAAGACCTGCGGCCAATCCAGAGCCATCATCATTTTGACCAAAGGCCACATTTGATTCTAAAAAGGCCTTATGTATTAGATTTTTAGACTCAACACCGGCCATTAGCCCATCATTGTCTGAAGCAAAGTTTGCTCCAAAAGTAAGTCTAGTATCTACACCATATCTATAAAACATATTAGTAGAGATCTCAGGTTCGTAATCGATAGAACCATCATCTGAAAAGCTTTCTTGAAAAACGTTATAAGAGAATTCAGAAATTCCAGGAGCAAGTAAGTTTCCGTGGTGAAAGCGATTAAAAACAAAACGCTCTATTCTTCCACTAGGCTCTTCTACTCTCACGAGTACTTCGTTTTCACCAGTCACTACCGGGTAATTCAAAAGATCCAACCTTCCAGCAGGCTGAAATCCTTTGTGAACCAATGCTCCGTTAACATAGATCTCAACGATAGAGGCCTTTTTAAGAATAAGTGTATAAGGTTCAATGGACCTTGTTATGTTGTAAGGCTGCAGGCTAAATTCTCTAGAGAAACTAATACCGGCACCTTCACGAAATGTTTGAAAACCTGCAGTTGTGTATCTTAAATCACCTGCAGTAAAAACTTCCATGGTCTTTGCTGATTCTTTAATAAGGCGAGTGTGAGTTCTTGAGAGTTCATTATTATTAAATTCGTTATATGAGCTTGCGTGGTTTAGAACCCATTCTTTATATTGTCCAAACCAATCTAGATACGCCTTGTTTCTAGAGGCACTTGTCTGAGAATAGTCATGGCGAAGATTTACATTTAAATAAGTTGATACGTCACTTGAGAAGAATAAAGTCTCGGACACCCGAGGGGCAATCCCAAGATTTAATTCTCTTCTCTTTCTGGCAGAAAGTGGAACAGCTAGAAAGACACTTAAATCATTTGGATCAAACACAATACTTAATCCGGCGGCCTGGACATCTGCTTGTGAAAAATATGCTTTATCTAAATTTAATGTTTTAAGTTTATTGAGGTAGCTGTCGTTTACAATAGTAGTGATGGAGTTTATGAAACCTTCACGATCTACTAATAGAGAACTCTCACCGTGTGAAGGCCTAATCCACACCTCTCCAAGCTGCTCACCTTCCAAAACAACAGGTGATAGTAGTACTGGAGATATATTTCCCCAGTTCGGTTGAGCAAAAGCATTACTCAACATTAAAGTGAATACAATAAAGGCCTTTATGGCCCAGAGAAAATTGATCACAGACCTCTGTAATAAAAAAGACCTCGCATGGTCACGAGGTCAGTATGTTTTTTTTTAATTATAGCTTGAGCTGATTCGGTAAATCAATTCGCTTCGATAGTGAATGTTACCGTATCGGAATAAACACCAGCGGCAGCATTTGGTAGTGCAGCAACATCGATATTTACGTCACTTGTGTAAGATACTAATCCACCTAGAACACCTGAATCTTTAACTTCAGCCGATCCTGACTTTGGTGGAGTAACAAGCTGTCCGCCATCATATGAAACTTGGTAAGATGTTTTCTTAGTTGCATCATCAGCGTTTTGTAACTCTCCACCATTTAGAGAAGAGATTTTAATCTTATAGCCAGCAAGTTCATTGGAAGTTTCTTCAACCTTTGCCACTAGTAATGAAGTTTCACCATTTTCAATATCAATATTTTGATTACTTTGAGGATCAATGCTCAAAGAAAGTTTTTGGGCAACTTCACCTTGTAGAAGTAAGTTTCCAGTTGTTCTTGCAAATGTTGATGCACTTGCAACCAGTGCCACCATAACTAAGTATTTCATATTCCCTCCTTGGATTTTCTGTTAAGAAAATTATAACAAACTATTCCCGCTCAATCCGTGCGGGAATTATTTGCTTATATACTCTACTAGTTTGCTTCGATAGTGAAAGTCACAGTATCTGAATACGTACCTGCAGGAGCTTGGGCATATGCATCCACTGAAACATTAACGTTTGATGTGTCGGTGGTCAGACCTGCCAAGGCACCTGATACTTTTACTGTTGAATCTGTGGTTGCTGGGGCCTGAGGTGCGGCACCGTCATAACTTATTTGGTAAGTAGTACTCTTGGTCGCATCTGTGCCATGAACTAGCTTGCCACCATTGGTAGAAGACATCTTAACAGTATAGCCATCCAAATCATTGGACTTCTCTTCCACTGTAGCAACTAACAATGCACTTTCACCTGCTACAATATCAAGATCAGTAGCATCAGCAGTTGGAGTGACTTCAATAGATAGAACATCGTCTACAACCCCTTGAAGTAATAAGTCTCCAGTAGTTGC
>JAGSHJ010000326.1 GCA_023954595.1 Bacteriovoracaceae bacterium
AGCAATTGGTGTATTCACTCAAATTGCACAGGTCTTTATGACTAAAGCTTATATGGCGGAATCTGCTTCAAAGATTAGCCACTTCAACTATTTAACAGCGGTCTGGGCACTTCTGACAGGTGTTATCTTTTTTGATGAAATGTTAAGTTGGATAAGTATTGCAGGGATGTTTGTGATTATAGCAAGTGTAATTATGAGCTCACGCTTTGCCAGTGTTAAGGTTGCGGCCAAATAAATCTATTTTTTATCAGAGCTCTTTTTAATGAACTCTCCCATGTATTGCTTGATTGCTAGAATTTCATTTTTAAGCTGTGGAACTTTACCGTGGATCTTTTGAAGAATTAGATTCACTTGATGATCCATAAGTTTTGCATTTGATAAAAACTCCACAACATACTCAGTCTTGGCCTCTGCCACAGCAACTCTAACATCAGCTTCTCTCTTGATAGAGTTCATCTGATCTTTTAAAGCGTTCAATTCCTCTTTTAACTGATTCATCTCTTGCTGATAATCAACGCCGGCGAGATTGCTCTCAGAAGATTTTGGCGTAGGCTTTTGAGGAACAGGCCTCGCCGGACGTTGTTGTTCAGCAGCACCCTGAGCTTGGCTCTGCGCCCTTCTACGTGCTTCGTCCAAGTTTTTAACTTGAGCGCCTGCAGGATTATTAGCTCTTGCAGGAGCATTGTTTCCGGGTGCGGGTGTTGATTTTGGTATAGTTTGTGCTGGTTTTTGTTGTGCGGGTTTTGGCGCAGCTGGCCTTGGAGCTGCAGGCTTTGGTGGCACACTAGCAGAAGCCTTAGGTGCAGCAGTAGGTTTAGACGCAGGAGTAGGCTCCTCGCCTGCGGCAGAGAAACTTAGATCGACATCGATATCAATCGCGTCGCTCTTCTTTGTTTCTTCTTCGTCCTCGAATTCGAGGTCTAAATCTTCAAGTGCCATAAAAAATACCTACGCCAATAGGATTAACTCATTAAACCTATCGGTTAGTTTTCCTAAATCTTTAGAATTTGGTGATCCGCCCCTGGTTTCAAATGCCGTATGGCCATCATTACAATTAGTTACAAATAATGGTATGCTGCAAAAAAAAGGGAAAATAGAAATGTCTGACAATGAAGATGATAAGCCAACCGTAGTCTTAGATATAAATGCGCTAAGGGAAGAAGCTAGAAGTGAACAGGATCAACTTGATGATGTTGCAAGTGACTTAGAGTTTGCGGCACAACCAACTGAAGGAACGAGAACAAAGATTAGGAATACCCTAGCTAAGATTCAACCCACAGTGATCATGTTTGATTTTCATTCTGACTATTTTGCTAAGAATCACGCCCATTTTCCTGAAGAGTTCAAATACGAGGTTGTAAGTGATTTGAAACTACTTAATGGCCATCTACAGCAGGAAGGCCCAAAGGTGGTTCTATTTAACTATAACGCCGCACCTAAGGCGGTAAATCAACTGTGTGCTCAGATCAAAGTGAAGTTTTCCCAGGTGAAATCCATAATTATCGCTAAAAACCTCTCTGCTCAAAAGGCGCAAGCTCACAAACAAAGCAAGGCCGGAGCAAATGGTTACATCAGTGCTCCATTCAAATCAGAAACCTTGAGCGAAGAAATTCTTAAAGTATTAAATGTATAGATTTTTAAAAGGGCCCAAGTAATAAATGGCCGATTTTTGGGGAAAGGCCATTTATTACTGGGAGGAATCAGCTCACAAAAGCAACAAAGCAAGCTGATGAACAGATCATACAATAATGGCCTTTCAAAATAAATGAGCAAAAATTGAAGAATAAAAATTCCCTTAAATTCCCATAGTTTATAGATTTTACAAACAAATTGACAGCTTCAGTCAGCTATTACATGATTCCCAAAAGATAGGGAGTCTACACTGTGATTTCAGTTAGTTACAAATTCATCATTTTGGCCATAATTTCAATAAATTCAGTTTATTCAACAACTCCAGATTGGGGCAAAGATTCACAACTTCCAGGCCAAGAGAAGTGTTTTTGGAAAAAAGACCATGAAGTATGCCTAAAAGATGGCAACCGGGCCAATATCTACAACGAATCACAGCTACAATATGATCAGGAGACCACTGAGGGTGCAAAGCATGCCTTGTACTACCCTGTAACAGTAACAAATCTAGTGATACCAAATGAATCAGTAGAGAAGTTCTTTAACGAACAAGCACACTCGCCTCTTAGAAAGTTCATATTTAAAATTGCTAAAAAGATCTCCCAATTTGAAAGCATGGAACAAATTTTTGATTGGCTAGGTCTTCATAAATATCCTGAAAGAAAAAAGGATTACGGCCCCAATAAAATACCTTTCATGGGAAGCAAGATTCAATCTCAGCAAATGGGAGTAACAAACAGGCGACTACATGGAGCTGATGTTACAACCTTCAGTTGTGCCGCTTGCCATAGCTCAGACCTATTTGGTGTGAAGGTTTTGGGAATGACAAATAGATTTCCTAAGGCAAATGAGTTTTTCCACTTAGGCCAATCAATGATCAGTAAGGTGCCTACTAAGGCCTTTGAGCTTTTATTCAATCCAAGTGATGAAGACTTGTTCATCTTTAGAAATGCCAAAAAGGCCCTAAAGCATGTTGAAGTTGTAAAGCCTCTAGCTCTTGGACTAGACACAAGTCTTGCTCAGGTAGGACTTAGCCTTTCAAAACGAAGTGAAGATGAATACGCATCATTTAGCCCATGGAGAGCTCGCTTTCCAAGATCTAACCCACTTCGTGAAGTCCCAGCAGATTCAAAACCAGCTGTATGGTGGAATTTAAAGTATAAAACACGCTGGCTAAGTGATGGATCTATTGTTTCAGGAAACCCTATTCACACAAACTTTTTGTGGAATGAAATCGGCAGAGGTGTCGATCTTCATGAACTAGAATTGTGGCTGGATAAAAACACCCAAACAATAAAAGAGCTGACGTCCTTTGTTTTTTCCACAAAGGCTCCTGCTTATAATGACTTCTTTCCAAATGAAATAAATATCGCCAAGGCACAAAGAGGTGAAAAACTATTTCTTAAAAACTGTGCCGGCTGTCACGGCCAATATGATAAGGGATGGTCAGAGAATTCTGTAACAAGTTATAAGCACCAAATTAAGACCACAAAGGTTTGGTATCATAAACGCACACCAGTCATAGACGTTGGAACTGACCCTTATAGAAGAGAAGGTATGCGCTACTTCTATAAAGACCTCAACAGATTAAAAATATCTGAAAGTATTGGAACAGTGGTGAAGCCACAAGATGGATACGTTCCACCACCGTTAGTTGGCATCTGGGCCCGTTGGCCGTATTTCCACAACAACAGTGTGCCTACTCTATTTGATGTCCTTACACCGGATTATAAGCGTCCTAAATCATATGTATCTGTGCCTGCGCAAGATAAGAAGTTGGATTTCGATAAAATTAAAAATGGATACCCTGCACCTGATAAAATCAGAGCAATATATAGAAATGATAAAGAATTTCACTTTAATGCCAACAGAGCTGGTACATCCAATAAAGGACATACATCAATGTTAGTTGATGAGGATGGTGTGGAGAAGTTCACAAAGACACAAAAGCTAGAGATTATAGAGTTTTTAAAGACTCTTTAACTCGATACCTTTAAAGCCATCAAGTTCATTACCTCTGATTGGAAGCCCACTGCGCCAGTAGAAAAGCAGATCTTTCTGAAGCTTCTTTTCTTCTACCAAAGGCAAAAGTTGTTCTCTATTATAAATCACATGGCCAAGGTACTTGTTACTAGCAGAGCTGTCGTACAGGACAACATATAGTTTCTTTATTTCAGAAATCTTTAAAACCTCTTCGGCCATATCATTAGCTATCAGGTCAGTTAATAGAGCAATCTTTTGGGAGATGCTCGATTCTCGATCAACCTCTTGGTATCTGAAATTATTATCTTTAAACTCAATGC
>JAGSHJ010000530.1 GCA_023954595.1 Bacteriovoracaceae bacterium
ACTATCAAAGCGAACAAGCTCCTTCTTAAACATAATCTAGATTATTCAAACATCTCAACAAGTGAGACCTACTACGTTAAAAAAGTACTTACTCAAAAACGTAAAGACGCCCGTTTGAGTACTATCTACGATATCCTTAGACACTTTATGGTTAGACCTATTTTAACCTACAGTAAAAAGGAAGTGAGTATCGAGGTGACAGGAACCAAAACAAATTTGGAACTTGCTGAGTATGTCTCAGGCTTTTTAAATGAAGAGCTTGAGAGAATATGGAATAAGTTTAAAAAAGAACATGCCCTCAAAGGTGTGAAGGCCAAGAACTCTTTTTATTATGGTGTGGCCAAAGGCTATGATCAAAAAATGAATCAAGTCACAAAGTCATTTAATAATGAAGAAAGTCGTGCCTTGATGGTTATATCACAAAACTTGGATGTTCAGGTTCAAAGGATCTATAACCGTTTGAGTTCAACCTCAAGTTCTTCTCAAAGAGATGCCAACTCTTTTAACTTAGGTAAGAAGGCCGGAAAGTCATTGAATATTAATCAAGGTATCAAAAATAAATCATCAATTTTCTTATTGGAGTAACTCATGCAAAATTTTGAATTCTACAATCCTGTAAAGATCGTTTTTGGCAAAGGACAAATCCAACAAATTGAAACTCTTGTGCCACAGAGAAAGAAATCAATGCTTCTCTATGGTGGTGGAAGTATTAAAAACAATGGGGTTTATGAGCAAGTCATGAGTGCTCTAGGAGAGAGAGAAGTCATTGAATTTGGCGGAATAACTCCTAACCCACAATATGATAAATTAATGGAAGCGGTTGAGATCGCCAGAAAAGAAGGAGTTGAATTTCTTCTTGCAGTTGGTGGTGGTTCCGTAATTGACGCCACAAAATTTATTGCAGCTGCGATCAACTTTGATGGTGATCCATGGGAGATGCTCTCTGAGCATAAACGCACACCTAAGGTTCTACCCTTTGGCGCAGTACTTACTCTTCCAGCAACTGGCTCAGAGATGAACTGCTTCAGTGTTGTTTCCCGCGGAGTTGATAAATTAGGCTTTGGTGGAGATCCAAGACTTTTTGCTCAATTTTCTATTCTAGACCCTTCTGTGACTTATACTCTAAGTGAGAGACAGTTAGGTAATGGTGTTGTGGACGCTTTTGTTCACACAATTGAGCAATACCTTACATATCCTGCAAACACTCCCCTACAAGATCGATTCGCAGAAGGCATTCTTCAAACTCTTATCGAAGAGGGGCCAAAAGTAATTCATGTAAAAGATCACTATGAATCACGTGCCAATATCATGTGGAGTGCAACAATGGCACTCAATGGTGTTATAGGTGCCGGGGCTGTTCATGATTGGTCTACACACATGATAGGCCATGAATTAACTGCACTATATGGAATTGATCACGCAAGAACATTGGCAGTAGTACTTCCAAGCTTATTGCGAGTGCAAAAAGACGTTAAAAAAGACAAGCTTCTCCAATTTGCCAGAAGAGTATGGAATGTACAAGCAACTGATGCTGACAAGGCAATAGAAGAAGGGATTCTACTAACAGAGGACTTTTTCAACTCTCTGGGTGTTCCAACAAGACTAGGCGTATACAAAGTTAAAGAAGAAGACATTGAGACAATTGTCCAGTCGCTTAGAAAACACATCCCTGCAAATCTTGGTGAAAATAAGGACATCGACGATGAGAAGGTTCAAAAGATATTAAAGCTGGCGCTTTAGTTGCGCTGTTTTTATACTAGCTAAGAACCAAAAAGGACTAACGAAT
>JAGSHJ010000441.1 GCA_023954595.1 Bacteriovoracaceae bacterium
CTGAAAGCAAGGCTTGAAAGAGTTGAAAAGGCTCTAGGTCTTTAAATAGTTATTGCCTCGAACTACTTCGAGGCAAGGTCCCAATCTATCTCGGAAAGGCCTTGTGCTTTTAAAAAGCTATTGGCCTTAGAGAAATGACGATTTCCATAAAACTTTCTGACAGAAAATGGTGATGGGTGAGCACATTCTAGAACTAAGTGTTTATCCTTATTGATCTTTTTACCCTTTTTCTGAGCATCACGCCCCCATAAAATAAAAACTATGCTTTGATCTTTATCATTTAGAAGTTCAACGACTTTATCCGTTAGTTTTTCCCAACCAGCTTTTCTATGTGAGCCAGCTTCACTCTTTCTAACAGTAAGAACACTATTTAATAAGAGAACACCTTCTTTGGCCCACTTCTCAAGGTTGCCATGCTCTGGGGCCTCAAGACCTAGGTCAGTTTTTAACTCTTTAAATATATTTTTAAGTGATGGCGGCAGCTTGATCTGATTCTGTACCGAAAAGGCTAGTCCATGGGCCTGTCCTTCACCGTGATAAGGATCCTGACCAAATATAACAACTTTTACATCCTCAAAAGGGCACAGGTTGAATGCTTCAAAAACTCTCTGCCTTGGAGGGAAAACACTTTCATTTTTATACTCTAAGTCTAAAAAGGTGTTTAATTGCTCGAAGTAATCTTTGTTAAATTCATCATTTAAAAGCTGCTTCCAACTCTTGCACAAATTATCTTGCATAAAAGAATCCTGTAAAAAAAGTTATGTTTAATTTATGGCCTAAACCGCATTATGTTACAATACACTGGGTGGCAAACATTATGAAAAATAACTCTCATTGGCGCAAACACATTGAAATCGATCAGGAATTGATCTCTTTTTGTAAGGAACATGTTTCACTGATTCTTCCTACACTTAATGAGGTGGACGGGCTTGAACAAGTAATTGAAGCATCCAGAGACTACTGTGGGGAACTTATCGTTATTGATGGACATTCAAATGATGGAACATGGGAGAAGGCACACTCCTTAGGAGTAAAGCGCTATAGAGACAATAAAAAAGGCAAAGGTGACGCCATAAGAGTCGGTATTCAAAAGGCGACTAAGAGCGTATGTGTTTTTATTGATTCTGACCTATCCCATAACCCTGCAGATATACCAAGATTGATTGCACCTATAATGAATTCAAACGCTGATCTAGTAATAGGCTCACGCCCTCGTGGTGGGTCAGATGAATTACACGGTGATTTTGAAAAGTTTATGAGAATGATTGGTAGTGATATCATTACCCTAGGTATTAACTATCGTTTTAATGTTCGCTTAACTGATTCACAAAATGGCTTTCGGGCAATCAAGACTTCTGTCGCAAAAAGTTTAAACCTCCAAGAGAACATCACTACTATTGAACAAGAAATGTTAATAAAGGCCTTGAGGAAAAAGTTTAATGTTAGCGAGGTGCCAACTCATGAGTTTGCACGCAAATATGGTGAATCTCATATCAAACTTAGTAGGGTTTCATTCAGATATGTTTATAGCTGGCTGAAATATTTATTTTTATAATGATTATCTTTAAATACCTGGCACTCATTAAAGATGTTTTTCTATCGAACTTTAAAAGACTAAGTAGTCCCTACAAGCTGAATTTCGTTGTCACTAAGAGTTGTAACTCTAAATGCTTAAATTGTAATATCTGGGAAATTAAACCAAAAGACGAGCTAGGACTTGATGAAATAGAGAAGTTTGCCAAAACTACCCCTCAATTAAAATGGATCGATTTTACAGGAGGTGAGCCTACCAACCGTAAGGATTTACCAGAAATTGTTTCCATCTTTAATAAACACTGTAAAAATCTTTTATTCGTTCACTTTCCAACTAATGGGATTAAAACAGATCGCATTGTTGAAATGGTGAAAGCTATAAAGAAAATAGGAAACTTCAAGGTCGTAATTACAGTGTCAATTGATGGGCCGCAGGAAGTAAACGATAAGTTACGAGGAGTGCCCGGAGACTTTATTAAGTCAGTAGCGACTTACAAGGAACTAAAAAAGATAAAAGGAGTTGATACTTATATAGGTACAACTCTATTTAATTCCAACTACCTATACCTTGATCAAATGTTCTCTGAGTTAAAAGATCATATCCCCTCGATTATAAAAAAAGATATTCATATCAACCTTGGGCACCACTCCGATCACTACTATGGAAACGGCGAAAGCCAAGACATAAACCCATCAATGAAAGTGTACAAGGAAATTGAAAGATTCTCGGGCAAAGGAAAGTTTGGGTTTACCCCATTTTCTCTTGTTGAGGGCATCTATAGAAGACACCTAAAGAAGTATGTTGAAAATGGTGTTACTCCCATGTCATGTCGTTCTCAAGAGACCTCTATATATTTATCTGAAACAGGGGTTATCTATCCTTGTAGTATGTGGGATCACCCATTATTAAATATTAGAGATCATAATTATGATTTAGGCCAAATTCTTGAATCTAGTGAAGCACAAGAATCATCTAGGCTGATACAAGAGAAGAAGTGTAGCCAATGTTGGACTCCATGTGAGGCCTATCAAAGTGTTCTTGGTAACTTTCTTAGTTAATTCTTAGAAAACTGCAAATTAAAATAACCGTCTTTGGTTATGAAACTTGGATCCATCCATTCTGTGAAGCGTGTATTGCGTTCAAATTCTTCACAAGGGATAAGGCCTGTTATTGCAAGATCAACAACGCGGATCTCTTTATACATTACATATTCAAAAAAACTTGCCCAGTGCTCCCAGCCACGTAGCCCTGGATCTTTAACAAGCTCTACTCCGCTTATGCATTTTCTTTGATCTTGTTCTA
>JAGSHJ010000364.1 GCA_023954595.1 Bacteriovoracaceae bacterium
GAGAAGCAGACAGTATGAACGGTTGGTACTGTGATTCGGTATAATTAAAAAACAAATCTAAGCTTTTTTGCACAACTGGAAAGTGATGAATAGGGCGTCTTAGAGACTGATAAAGCTCCCACAGTGTTGAATAGCGAGTGTCGACCAGTGTCTTATCAAAGTCTGAAATAATAATCTTTTTGGGCTCTTTGATCAGATATGGCAAGAATGTGCCTAGGAGAATATCAAGCCCAGGACAATAGGATACTTCATACACCTGAAGACTTTTAATTTTCTCACCCATGATTGAGTTTGGAATCTTTATATCAAAGACACCAAATCGATCGGAGTCGAATTCTCTTTTATAAATGACTTTGTGGCCCTCACCCATTGCTTCGATTTTAATTCGATACTCGTCTGAGTAAATGAGTCCAATACTTTGAATTGGTGAGGCGGCACGTGACTTCTTTCCCTTTCTCTTTTCAATAATAGGAGTGCGTGAGTCTGTGATTGCCGCTTTGATTGATATTTGATCATTAGAGTCGACAGCAGTGAAATTGACTAAGTATGGCCTTTTCATTCAGGAATTTTATCAGTTTTTCCTAGTTTTTCATGTTATATTTTTAACAAGACGGAGGCCAAATGTTAGAGATGAGATTGACAATTCATGGCAGAGTACAGGGTGTTGGGTATCGCTACAGCATTTTAGATCACATTGAGCAAAACCAGATTATGGTTCGTGGACATGTGAAAAATAAGCCAAATGGTACTGTAGAAGTTATAGGCCAAGGCGATATTGAAGCGCTAAAGGATCTGAGACGCTTTGCAGTGGAAGGAAGTTCGCGCTCAGAGGTCAGAGAGATTGAAGAAGTGTATCAAGAAATCTCAGAATATACTTACGATAGTTTCTCTATAGATTACTAGGCCTTCATTATTTTGAAGGTCAAAACTCCGTCGTTGTAGTTCTTTTCAACTTTATTCTCATCTATAATTTGATCCACATTAAAACTTCTAGTCAGCGTTTCCACCCTTTTAACTTTCTCTACTGCACCGTTATTTTCGTCAGTGTTTTCAAATCTTCTATTTAAGGACAAAGTTAAGTCTCTTTTGTGGCCATTGAGTTCCACTTCAGAAGCACCTTCTTCGTCAATTTCCAAGTGAACTAGGTAGTGATCTTTTTCTTGTTCAATGACCGGGTCGAGGCTTGTGACAGTATAGAAGGGATCGTCACTCTTTTGAGCGTCTAATGTATGACTTTCAAGAACTTCATTTCTAAGCTTTTGAATAATCTTTTCTTTTCTTGCCAATAATTTTGTAATGAGTTTCTCATTGTTTTGTTGAAGCTCTTGAAACTTCTTCTCAAACAACTGTTGTTCTTTTTGGCTCTTTAGCTGGCCGTCACTTTTAATTCTCTGAATTTGTTTATCAAAGTGTGCTGTTTTGCCACCTAGCTGTGCTATGTGTTTTCTTTCTTCACCAGCGATCTGGGATTCGTAGTTTTTCTTCTGGATGGATAGTGCTTTTTGATACTTATCCTCTGAAGCATATTTCTTATTTAAGTAAGACTTCTTGGTCATACTTAGTTTTTGCTCACCTTGTTCTTCAGCTTGAGATAGCTCAACTCCAGAAGCGTACTTTAACTCAGCTTCCTTTTGGTCGATCTTTCTTTGAAGTCTATTGATCTCAATTGAGGCCTTTTGGTTTATCTCATCCATGGCCATGTCATGCTTTGTACGAGCAATTTGGATCGCTTCGTGGTGGCGCATTTTTTGGTTTTCAATATTTTTATCTAATGAATCTAGCAAGTTCACTTCACGTGCCTGAGTTGTCTCTTTTGTTTGAGATAGACTCTTCTGAAGCTTTTCCAGTGTTCGCTCTTGGCGAGCGGCCTGCTCTATCAATTGCTTTTGATTATCATTTCTTCTCGTGACGAGTTCTTGATCGTGGAGATTCTCAAGTTGATTTTTTCTCTTTTGATGATTGAGATTGATCTTCTCAATTTCATTTTGATGTTTTTCGGCCATAGAGTGCAGGCTATGCTTGTGGGCCGTTAAAGCGGATCTAAATGCAACTTTATCACTCATTATAAAAACTCCGCCGGAAGCTGTGAGTATGGACTAGGGCATATGTCTTTTTTGCCTGTATGTCCTGGACAAATCCATGTTCTAAGTAGGTCAACTGCAACAATTGAACTACCACCATTATATGCCTGATAGCTCACAGGGTCCATAGTTGATAATACTACCGAACTCTTTGGTTGATCAGCGATTTCAACTCTATTTGAAACGACGTATTGGTAGACACGATATTCAGCATTCGCATAGAAAGCGCACATGAATAGGGCAATCACCAATATCATCTTCATTTTTAGTGTAGGGACTTTAGATCTTTAAGGATGTCTCGCTCTACCATTTTAAAAAACGACTGAATAAACTCTGAGCGCTCATCAGTGCTTAAGCTCTCCATCATTGTCTTTTTACGCTCAATGCTCTTGTGCTTGGCAAGCTTATCAAATACTTCGTTAACATTTTGTTTGGCGTTTTTATAAGAAACAGGGCGGGCCTCTTTAAGAGAGCCATCCAGCCACTCACTGAAAAACAGCGGGTAGTGTCCAGTCTTTGCCATATTAATATAACTTTTCATTGAATTGCCGACAGAAATAGTTTGGTTCATTCGTTTTCTCCTCCTGTCTATTTTACACTGGTAGGCCTCTAGTTTGGAGCCGGAGGAATTTTCCGCAAATTGCTTTTTTTTGGATCTATTTTGCCATACGGCCTTGCATGCTAAACTTACTTGGCACTCGGTCAAGGGGAATAGAAAAGTGTCTAAGAATTTAATTTTATGTAGTGAATGCAGGTGTGACATAGATAACGCAGACAAGGCATTGTTTGTAGATCAATCGAGTAACAGACCTTTTTGTTCAGAAAAATGTATTATGGACTTTCATGTGCCACATATGGAGAGTTTTGAGCGTCAAGAGCTATCAAGAAGAGAAGATGTCGGAGCGGACCTAGATGAGGGACTTGCACCAATGTATCAACATCACGAGCTATTTCAGAAGGCCTTATACCAGCCGGATGAAGTTTGGTTTGAAAAAAATGGTGTAGGCGAAGAGTTCTACACCCATATATCAAGAGTTGAAAAAGATGGGGACAATTTCACTTATATTGTTATTTGTAGCTATTTCAACAACGAACCGTCATTTGTATATTTCAAATGCCTCACAAGAAATGAAAATCTTGTAAATCTCTATAAAGAGAAGAGTCTCAGAAAACCTAATTCTATTAGATCCTATGATATTGAAAGTGATGCCTCCGAAGAAGTGGAAGAGAGCACACAAGATGAAGTTCAAATCCCACCTGAAGCACTAGAGGACTTGGAGCTTAAAAAAAGTGAATACCTTGCATCTCTTCTTGAGAATAGAAGCGACAGTGACATTGCTTTTGAAGACTTCACAAAGTACGACGAGTACATGTCATTAACAATTGAAGATGCAGATGAAGTTTATGCAATGGTTGATGAGGCCGGAGATAAAGTTCGAAC
>JAGSHJ010000368.1 GCA_023954595.1 Bacteriovoracaceae bacterium
AACCCAATTGGCACCGTCTGAGATATAATGGATTTTTTTTTGAAAAATTGACATCTAAGATTAAGCCCGAGTTTCTCTATAAAACCTTATAGTTTTTTCGATGCCTTCTTCTAGTGAAACGAGAGGTTTCCATCCAAGATCTCTTATCTTTTGACTATCTAAAAGCTTTTGCATTGTTCCATCTGGCTTAGAAGTATCAAACTCAAGAGTTCCTTCAAATCCCATCTTGTCTTTGATAATTTCAACGAGATCGGCGATTGTGACGTCCGTTCCATAACCGACATTTACAAGGTCAGGTACTTCACCTTCGTACTTAAGTATATAAATGCAGCCTCTTGCCATATCATCAACGTAAAGAAACTCTCTTTTTGGTTTTCCCGTACCCCAAACTTTAAAAACGCTTTCACCCTTTTCCATAGCCTCGGTCATTCTCGCAATCAGACCAGGAATCACATGGGAGTTCTCTTTATGAAAATTATCATTCTCACCATATAGATTTGTTGGCATCACTGAATAAAACTTCTCTCCGTATTGCCTCCTAAAATTTTCCGCAGTTTTAAGTCCTGCAATCTTAGCAATAGCATAAGGCTCATTCGTTGGTTCCAGTGGCCCTGTCAGGAGATACTCTTCTTTCATGGGCTGAGGACAGTCTTTTGGATAAATACACGAGCTTCCAAGAAATAAGAGCCTTTTTACAGGGTATTCGTGAGCAGCACCAAAGACATTACTTTGTATTACCAAGTTCTCATGGATAAAGTCTGCTCTATATGTATCGTTAGCGTAAATCCCACCAACTCTAGCAGCCGCAAGAACGACGTATTCCGGTCGATTCTCTTTGAAATAAGCCATTACCTTTTCTTGATTCATTAAATCCAATTCTTCACGAACAGGAGTTAGAATATTGGAATGACCATCTGCTTTTAAACATCTCACAATAGCTGAGCCAACAAGGCCACGACTACCTAAGATTAATATTTTATCTTCTTTCTTCATATGAATCACTTACCGCATGCCCGCCATCAATTAAATATTTATTCTTAGAGAAAAGCTCTAAATCAGAGGCCATCATATCTTTAACAAGGCTATTTAAATCATGCTTTGGTTCCCAACCTAACTTCTCTTTCGCTTTAGTTGGATCACCAAGCAATAGATCAACTTCAGTTGGACGATAATATTTAGGGTTTACTCTAACTACAGTCTGGCCTATTTCAACTTTATAATTTGGGTTATCAGAACTTACGACTACAGCAACTTCACTTTCGCCTTCACCTTTAAACTCAAGGCCAACACCAATTTCCGCGAACGCAAGTTTTACAAAGTCTCTAACTGATGTCGTTGTTCCAGTAGCAATTACAAAATCTTTCGCTTTTTCTTGCTGAAGCATTAACCACATAACTTCTACGTAATCCTTAGCATGTCCCCAGTCTCTCTTTGCATTCATGTTCCCGAGATACATAACCTCTTGAAGCCCTAGAGCAATTTTTGAAGCTGCTCTAGTAATCTTCCTTGAAACAAAAGTCTCACCTCTTCGAGGTGATTCATGATTAAAAAGAATACCGTTGCAGGCATACATATCGTAGGCCTCTCTATAATTAACGGTAATCCAGTAAGCGTACATTTTTGCTACTGCGTATGGAGACCTTGGGTAAAAAGGTGTCGTTTCTTTTTGAGGTGTTTCTTGTACTTTTCCGTAGAGCTCTGAAGTTGAAGCTTGATAAATCTTAGTCTTCTTCGTCATACCTAGAATTCGTATAGCTTCTAGTAATCTCATCGTCCCCATGCCATCTACATCCGCAACATATTCGGGTGTTTCAAAACTAACGTGAACGTGGCTCATGGCCCCAAGGTTATAAATTTCATCAGGCTCGACCTCTTGAATGATACGAATAAGGTTCGTTGAATCTGTGAGGTCTCCATGATGTAAAATAAAATTACGATCTTTTACGTGAGGGTCTTGATATAAGTGATCAATTCTTCCTGTATTAAACATAGAAGAACGCCGAATGATCCCGTGAACCTCATATCCTTTTTCAAGTAATAGCTCGGCTAAATAAGATCCATCTTGTCCCGTGATACCTGTAATTAGTGCTTTTTTCATAATCAACCAAACCTATTTTTTACAAACTAACAAAACTGAATGTCCAAACATCCAAGAAAAAATAATATTAAAAACGGCCTTAACCGCTCTCGCGAAAAAATTTCGTGAGTCATATAGTTTTTGAACTAATGGCTTAATCAAAGGAAGTTCATCCTTAAAACCTTTTAATCCGTCGAAATACTTCTCTTCAACGACAGTAAAGCCTAGGGCCCTTAAATCGTCTGTCGTCTTATCTACGTTTAAAGCAAATTGATAAAAACCTTTCGGTGAACTTTCCTGTGCTTCAAACTTATTATAAAAGTTAAAAAATGATTTTAATCTTCTAAACCGAGACATGGCAGGAAAGGTCAAAAACAACTTTCCCCCTGGCTTAATAACTCTCGCCATCTCACTTAAAATTGGCCCGTAACCTTCATAAAAATGTTCAATAACACCGATAGACCAGTAACCATCAAATTCATCGTCGCTAAAAGGAAGCTCTCTTACATCTCCCAAAACGATCTCTAATTCTGGCGCGACTGCTTTAATTTGATCTACAGTTGCTTCTGCGAAGTCCAATCCGACAGATTCGTATCCCATTTGCTTGAGAGTATAAACTTTATCACCCTGCCCACAGCCACCTTCTAAAATCCTAGAACCAGCAGGTAGGTGTCGCTTAGTTACTCTCGAGACAAAATAGCTTTTTGTTTTTAATGCCTTTTCAAACTTGTCTGTGGCCCAATGCTCGTCCCAGTACTCGTTTGTAGCTTCGGAGCCTATATACAAAAGCCTCCCTTGCGAAGCATCAAAATATCTTTTAACCTCGTTCATAAACGACGAATTCCTATCATAACAATAACGATGAATACTACAGCGATTGGTCCTATAATTCCACCTGCGCGCAGCAACAATACCTCCTTAAAAACGGCTATTAAAGCATTTACTCTACAAAAAGCCTGAATTTCACTAATATGTTCCTATGTTAAAAGCACATGAGAAATCTTTTTCCAATCTTCAGAAGGGACTGGATGTTTTAGTGGTCTGCGCCACATGGTGGCTCGCCTATTTTATCAGGTTCAACTACCTACCATCTGGTGAACAAGGCTTGGCCATATTGTTTTTTAAGCTCACACCTGTGCTCGCTATTACTTCTCTTTACTGTCTTTCCAAAAATGGACTTTACCAAAGTCAAAGATTCACACATCGCTATCGTGAAATATTCTCAGTCGTTCAAGGGAATACAATCGGAGTGGTATCTTTTGTGCTAATGCTTTATTTCTTTGGCGACGAAAGACTCTCAAGATTAACCCTGCTTATTTATTTTGGACTCTCCACCCTTACATTAATCATCGTAAGAATGAGTGTTAGAAATTTCCTTAGGGCACTAAGGAAAAAGGGGAAAAACTTAAGACATGTTTTATT
>JAGSHJ010000407.1 GCA_023954595.1 Bacteriovoracaceae bacterium
CTCAATGCCTGAAAATGCTCTACCAAGTCTGAGCTTCATTGCATTTTCTACTTCTTCAATTTCTGTTTCGGTGTATTTGTAGTTACTTCCAAGACCATCAATTAGAGAATTGATGTCCACAGCTAAGTACATGTTCGTTAAAAGCTGAACAAACCCTTCTCTATTACTTCTTTCTCTTTTCTTGGTTAGGGCCTTACAAAGAATACCTTCTTTCTCACCAAAGCACTTATCTAAATTTACAATGCCATCGCCTCTTTGCTCATCAAATTCTTTAACAGGAGCAGGTGCTTTTTTAATCGGTACTTTCTTAACACCTTCAGCGATAGTAGTATCAGAGCCTTTTAGTTTTTTTAATATGACATTCTTTGCTGCAAATCCAGCAACAATGACTAGGCCTAGTACAATTAAGGCCTTAAGAAAGAACTTATCTTTCCTAACTGGCCTTTGCTTAGTACCAACGGCAATTTTCTTTCTTTTTATCTTATGGGTGCCACTGAGATCTTCAACCTTGACCTTACCCTGGCTTTTAGGAACATAGACTCTTTCTTTTTTGAGCTTTTCTTGTCTGAGCTTTTTCTGCTCTTCACGCATCTTAAGGGCCTCAAGCTCTTGTTGCGCCAAGGCCTCTTCATTCATTTGCTCAGCTGAAACTTCATCCAGAAGATATAGATATACAGAATGTCCCAGTTTTATAGGGAAAAATGAGTTAAATGGTGCAAGTTCTTTTGGTCTTAGAGGCTGATCATTAATAAAGGTACCGTTAGTGGCTCCGAGGTCTTCTACAAAATACTCTCCATTTCTTTCATGGACTTGCAGGTGAACACGGCTCACACCTTCATATCCAAGAGATATGTCACAATCTTGGGATCGCCCGATTGTTACTGCGCTTTTATTTTTGAAAACAAAAATTTGTTCTTCGCCATTGGCCTCTATTTTTAAATGCATACAACAATTGTAGGCCAAAGATAGAAAAAAACAATATAGGAAAATTTCTTACTAATTTAGGTGTTAAAGTTTATTTAACAATATCGATTGATCTCACACCAATAACACCTACAAACATTTTACGATTAGAACGAAAATGAAGGTGAGTTGCCTCTTTGCCATCCATGATAAGCTTCCACTCATCTGCGTGACGTTGAAGATCAAGATGTGCTTCTTGATGATTACCGCTAATTCCATTGTATAGGTATTTTAGAACGAGATCACCACCGTTATGTGATGAGAAGTTATGGGAGTAAAGAGTAACGATATCTCTGCCCTTTTGCTTAGACATGACCACACCAGTTTTACCTGCTTCAACGTCATAAGAATCATCAGAGATGATTTCCCCATCAACTGACTTTTCTACTCTAAATTTAGAGATATCTTTTTTAGAATCAAGTTCTAGATATAGCTTACAGATCTCATTGTCCTCATCGTTAGTTGCTTTTACCAACAATAAATCTTGGGCAAAACTCATTGTAGATACTAGAGCAAAAAGTAATGTGAAAACAATTTTATTCATGATTCCTCCGCATGATGGCCCAATCTTAATCATCTAATTGCGAACTTTCCATTTTTTTATAAAAATTACAAACCATAAAATCCCAACCTATTGAAACATAGGTATTACCTAACAAAAATCTAACAATATTAGGCACCTACTTTGGTATCTGGCCTGCAAAAATCTCATTTAACAAAAGGATGATTATGGAAAATATAAGTGAATATGAGAGATCAAGACCAAGGCCAGAATTTAAACCCATGGATCTTGGCAATCCTCCAGGTAAACAACATTTGATGGAGCCCAAACCCCAGTACCAGGGACAATATTATAAGTCGGCAAATAAACTTGTTGATAAGGTTGCACTAATTACTGGAGCTGATTCAGGAATTGGAAAGTCAGTGGCCTATTTGTTTGCACGTGAAGGAGCAAAGATTGCTTTTACATACCTTAAACAAGAGAAAAAGGATGCTGCCATCACAAGAAATGAACTCAAGGAGCTTGGATGTGACGTAGTTGCAATTGAATGTGACTTCTCCGACACCTCAAAAACAAATCAGGTCATAGAAAAGGTTATCGAGCACTTTGGATCAATCGATGTACTTGTAAACAATGCTGCCTACCAAATTCATGTTGATGACCCTATGGAGCTAGACTTTGAACAATGGGACAGAACTTTTAAAACCAATATATACGCACCATTCTTTCTTACAAAGGCGGCCATCTCCCACATGAAACCAGGCTCTTGTATTATTAATACAGGTTCTCTTGTTGGTGAGAATGGAACAGCTTCTTTGCTAGACTACTCAGCAACAAAGGGTGCTGTTCACGCACTGACAAAGTCTCTAGCACAAAACTTGGTAAAAAAAGGAATAAGAGTTAACGCCGTAGCACCAGGCCCAGTCTGGACACCACTTAATCCAAGTGAGAGAAGTGATGAAGAAGTAGCGCATTTTGGAGAAAACTCTCCCATGGGAAGACCTGCACAACCTGATGAAATAGCACCTGCTTTTGTATATCTCGCCTCTCAGGCGGATTCAGGATATGTAACTGGTGAAGTTCTACATATATTTGGTGGCATCACAACGTAGAAAGGAGAGGCCTTGAGGCCTCTCCCGGGTTTAGAAATTAAATCTCTAAAACTTAGTAACGAGGATAGTCGTCTTGTTGTTGCTCATCTTGTTGCTGCTGTTGTTGCTGCTGTTGAGGTGCTGTCTCGCCACATGGCTCAAACAGGTTGCCAGTAGGCATAGACTCTCTGATGTCCGGGTTTGCAGCTTCAGCCGACGCAATCGCTTCAAGACAGATGTCTTCAAGATCTCTTTTGTCGTTTAGTACTTCAGCACAAGTTAGAGAAAGTTCAACCGCAGCACTAGTTAGGTCTTCTCTTAGTCTTGGACATACACCATTTGTTTCACCACCTGGTAGTGGGAATGTCTTCTCAGCAACATGGTGCTTGTCAGAGAAAAGCTCAGCGCTTAGTTGTGCAACTGTATCAAGCTCAAATGGAGCAGACTCTACAGGTACCCAACGAGTTCTTTCGTCCTCACAGATCACCTTAATTGCTTCAGGTGGTCTTTGGTGTCCAAACTTGTCTGGATCCAAACATGAACTCTTAAATTGCTCGTACGTCAACTCTCCACCGAATGCAGA
>JAGSHJ010000552.1 GCA_023954595.1 Bacteriovoracaceae bacterium
AGAAGGGGACATGAGTAAGTACTTCAAAAGTCTTGAAAAAGTAATTGCTCTTAATCCGAAATCGACCTATCCAAGTCATGGAATTGTCTTAGGTGGTACTGGCATTCTTCAAAAAACATTACAGCACAGAAAACTTAGAGAAGAGCAAATTCTAAAAATGCATGAATCTGGTTTAGATGAAAAGCAGATGCTTGAAAGGATTTACTTTGATCTTCCAGTAAAACTTCATAAATACGCACTTGCAAACATCAATTCACACCTTAAAAAACTCAAAAAAGAGAATCAAATTTAGCTTTTCTCTGTAATTAGTACATAGCCCTATTCGTAGGTCGTTGTAATTTTTATAGGGTGGCACATTCTTGAACCGCTTTGTACTCAATCCTATTGAACAGCATTCTTCTGAAGGGTATAAGTCGTTCATATTAAAGCTTATTGGGAAGGTTTATTGTGAACGCTTATATGTATCTACAAACAAGCACTCTTTTAAATGACAAATTTAAAGAGAAAAAGAGAAAGAATTCTGCTTTCTCTATACGTTCCTGGGCAAATCACATGGGGTTTAAGTCCCATGGTGCTCTTCAACAGATGCTTGCTGGTAAAAGAAGTATACCTAAGAAATATATTCACAGCATAGCGAAGTCATTAGAGCTTTCGGTTGGGGAAACAATGTACTTTGAAACCCTTGTAGACTACGAGAAGGCTAAGACTGTAGATGAGAAAAACATATACTATGAAAGGCTAAACCACCTAAGACCTCAAAAAAGAGAAGTGAAATTCCTCGATGTAGAGCACTATAAATACTTTCAAAATCCACTCCACTCAATAATTAGAACCCTAATTGAGAGAGAAGATTTTGTGAATGATCCGGCCTGGATCCAAAAAACACTTAGGTTTAAGACCACTCAAAATGAAATTGAAGAAGTTATAAAAAGACTTATTACACTAGATCTTCTGGAGGAGGAAGATGGAAAGCTTATTAAAAAGTATAAGGCCATACAAAATAAAATTGATGTTCCCAGCAAAGCAGTTCAAGAGTTTCACAAAAGAATGAGCTCAATCGCTCAAGATGAAGTTTCTAAACAAAGTGTCTCAGAGCGTGAGTATAATAGCTTTTGTTTTAATATCAAAAAGGGACAACTTCAAAACGCTAAAAAAAGATTAAGAGAGTTTACCCAAGAGTTTATGGATGAATTCGAGGCCAGTCGTGAGACATCTGATGATACATATCACCTAAACATTCAATTATTTTCATTAACAAATAAAAATTAAAAAACGAAAACGCGAAGAGGTAGAAAAATGAAGAAATTTTTATTAACAAGTCTATTTATGGCAGGCATGAGCTTAAGTGCTTTTGCTGGAGAAGGTGCTGGAAACGGCGGTGGAGTATGGGTTTGTCAAAACCAAGATCAGTTAAAAACTATTCGTTGGGCAAGGCTAGTCGATCTTTACGAAGCGGAAAAAGAATTTCTTTTATCCATGAAATCATTTGGAGAGCGAAACTTCCAAGAAATTGTTGATGTTCAAAAAATTAGATTGTTCTCAATCGACAAGGATCTTTATGAAGGTCTTATCCCTCACTTTGAGGA
>JAGSHJ010000533.1 GCA_023954595.1 Bacteriovoracaceae bacterium
ACAATAGCAAGAAAGAATGAAGCGATCGCAAAACGCCAAAACGCAATAGTGTATGGATGATAACTTTGACTTAGAACCCTTCCTGAGATGAAAGTTCCACCCCACAAGGACATAGCGATTAATAGCTTGATATAAATTTGCATAGACGCATTATAAACGAATACGCAATTTAAGCACGTAAATTAATGTAGAGAAGTAACTCCCTTTCGAACCTCCCATAGACTATTGACATAGCCACCACTGGTGCCTTGAAAGTGCTGATTCACACGAAATCCACATTTTTGGGCCATGTCCTCTATCTCATTGAGTGTAAACTTATAGGAATGTTCTAAGTGTATGGCCTCATAAGGTTCAAAGTGAAAGGAAGTACCGAATTCATCAACTACGACATCTTGCTCTTTACTTGAAAGAAGACAGCTCTCCATCGCTCCTTTTAAGGGATTATAGAAGGCATGATGATAGAATGAATCAGGATCGAAATGTCCTCCAAGCTCTCTATTGATTCTCTTCAAAAGGTTTAAGTTAAACTTTGCAGTAACACCACTTGGGTCATCATAGGCCTGAACGAGCTTCCTTACATCCTTTTTAAGGTCAAAACCAATGAGAATCATATCTCCCACATTTAAGTTTTTTTGTAGCGAGTTTAAAAAGCTCACCCTTTCGCCTGGACCAAAGTTTCCAATATTAGATCCCAGAAAAAGAACAAACTTAGGTTTCTTGGACATTTCACATACCTTTGCTAGTCCACTCATATATTCCCCAACCACTGGATGAACTTTGAGTTTTTCCCCACTAGAAACATTTTTTAATAATTCATCTAGTGCTTTTTCTGAGATATCGATAGGGTAAAAATTCACTTTAATGTCTTGTTCGTTCATTTGCTCTAAAAGAACTTTTGTTTTATGTCCATCCCCCGCCCCAAGTTCAACAACATCGACTTCACTTGAGGCCATACAACGAACAATATCATATTTTCTCTGTTCAAAAACTTCCATCTCCAAGCGTGTGGGATAGTATTCTTTCATCTGGGTGATTTCTTGAAATATAAGACTCCCCTCATCGTCATAAAAATATTTTGAACTAATGGACTTTGGGATTGATCGTAGTCCTTTAAATACATCGACTTTAAATGCCAGGTCCTGATCTTTTTTTTCAACAAGTGTAGGTTCCACATAATCTCCTAATCAATATCTTTTGCCAGGCGGACACCAGAGAACATCCACCTCTGCCATGGTTCAAAGAAGTTTCTATAACTTGGCCTATAATGACCTTTTGGTGTTGCATACGATCCATTTCTCAGCGTGAATTGGTTACACATAAATTTTTGATTATACTCACCAAGGCTCCCCTCATATGTCTGGTATCCAGGATAGGGCTGATATTGGTCTTTGCTCCAACACCAAAGGTTATTATCCACTGTATTTAAATTAAAACTATGTAGTGAGGAGACTGATTCTTCTGCTCCCTCCTCCTTTGAGAGAAGTTCTAATTCGAACTCACTTGGAAGTCTTAGCCCTTTCCATCTTGCAAAGGCATCGGCCTCAAAATAACTCAGGTGTTGTACCGGCCAGTTGGGCTCTAACTCTTTCTCTCCATAAAGCGTGAATTCAGACCATTGTTCATCATGCTTTCGCCATTAAAGCGGAGAATTAATTTCATTTTGATTTATCCAATCCCAACCTAAACTCATCCACAACTCAGGCCTTTCATATCCAGAGTCCTGCATGAATTCCATGTATTCTGCATTGGATACTAGATTTTTAGAC
>JAGSHJ010000405.1 GCA_023954595.1 Bacteriovoracaceae bacterium
CTGTTATTTTTAGAATCTGTCCATGATAGTTATTCTTTGGCTTGTTATTACTTAAGGCCACGAAGACATCTCCAGTTTTGAGATTTATCTCTATGTCCTCTGGGCGATCTAGAGGAGTTGCACCTAGTAGTTTTGCCGCAGCACGAGTATTTATCATCACATCCAGTTGAGATTTAAATTTCTTTTTTAGAAGTGGAGACTTCTCTAAATCAAGTGGAAGCCAAAGACCTTTTTCAATATTGGCAACGTATAACGTGCCTTCTTCCAATGAACTAGAAGTGTTACTTATAAATTTGTATAGGTGCTCATCATTTTTATCATCGCCTGAGTAAACAACGCAATTGCCGTCATTGGCGACTGCACAAGTCGCACTCTCATGGGCAAAGCGTCCAAGTGTTGTGTGTTTTTTGGCCTTGCCTGTTTTTGGTTCAATCTCTACAACCCAACCGTAATGCTCTGGAGGTAGGGGAAAGTGTGACTCCCAACTAGTTACGCTTTTACTTACGGAGCCATCAGGTAGACGTTCACCATAAAAGCTATGGTAGTTCTCCTCACATGTTAAAAATGTATTCCATGGAGTTTTGCCACCCGCACAGTTTGCTAATGTGCCGATAGCGGTATTTGTACCTTTAACTTTAACATCATTGGCAAATACAATAGGTGTATCTCCACGAACACCACGATTTAAGGGGTCATTATCTTTTAAGACCCATTTATTGTTTTCTTTTTTAACTCTGATTAATGATCCACCAACAAGTTTTCTTTCGGCCTCAACGTTCTTTTTAGACCTCTCATAACCACCAACCCATAGAGGGTGCACATATTCATGGTTAACCCACAGAAGTAGATCATTGTGAGCAAGAGAGATTAAGTTGATATAGTCGTTATTAAATCCAAATACCTCGGACTCATTAATAGGGTCTTCGTACTTTGCTACTATTGAATAACTAAGCCCTGGCGCCAAGAGGAGCTCATCTTTTAAACTTGGAGAGATCTGAGGTATCTGAAACTCACTACAACCAACTAAAGAGGTGAGTAGACCTCCTTGACCGATTGCCAAAGAGCCATATCCTAGAAACTGTAAGAATCTTCTGCGATTAATATCCAATTTTGAACCTTTGATTAAGTTTTCTTTTTTAAGAGCATTATATATAGGAAGGGAGGATCTGTTCAATAAAGACCAATTTGCCAAGTAATCGAGGCATTTTTGGTAAAGTTTAAAGATTCTCTTAATAAGGTGCCAAACCTCTATTGCTGTTATTTCGGTGACTTAACACAAAACTTAAGGGAATTAAGCTTAAGATTTCCTTAGATGTTAAAATGTGAACATGAGAAAAAACAAAGTTGGAGTCGCTCTATTTAACTGCGGCGGTAGAAAAGACATTTTGAACCGCATCACCCAAATGGGTGAGGATGGACCTTCCATTAAGGTCATAGAAAACACCAAGAGTGCTTTTGATCTTGTTCAAAACATGGAGCAAGGTGATAGAAACATCCTTATATTTAGGATCAATGGTAAGAAAGAGCTGGCCCAGGCCCTTGCGGTGTTAAAGGCGGCAAGAGGGCTTATTGATGACAAAAGCCTAAAACCTGTGGCCTTGATGAGTATCGATAGCGTTCAAGTCGAAGAGATGTTGGTTATGCATGGTTGTAGAGAAATATTCTCTGCAAGTGTAGATATCGATAAACTCTTTAGGAAGCTCAACTTCTGGTTAAGTTCCTATGCACAAGAAGCTAAAGAAGCGATTGATCAAGACACAGACCTTATCTTTGATTGCGGTGAAAACTTTGAGGCCGAAGTCGACAAGATCTTTCAAAAGTATGATGAGACCTCTAGTGAAGAGCGAAGTGTTTTATCTGCATCTTCAACAATCGGTTCTGAAAAAGAAGTTGTTCAAGACACTAACTTAGAGTCTGGTGTGTTGGAGACAAAAGTGAAGATGAATGGAAAAGAGCATAGCCTCTCGTGTATTCTCGATCACTTTGAAAGTAATAGTATGGATTTAGAGATACAAGCATCAGAGAAAATACACGCTAATAGTGAAATCAAAGTAAACGTTCGGTTTGTTTATGATGGCTGCTCAGTGGATATTACGACAAGTGGATCTGTTGAGTCATATGAAGAGATCGAAGATGGAAACTATATTTTAAATGTGAAGCTTATGAAAGATGAGTCAGCAAAGATTGAAAACTTCATGGCCTTGTTCCAAAAACGACAAGATGAAGTTCATAAGTTTATGGAAAAAGCACAGGGGACGCAATTATATGCGTCCTAGTTTAGAATCCTTTCCTTTTCAGACTGAGTTGGCAGACGACAACTACTTTTAGAAAAACGATGACGATTTGCCGCGACTAGATCATAAATCATGTCTCTAATTGCTTTAGGAATGAAGGCAAATAAAGAAACAATACTCCAAGGTGGTCCAAGCCTTTTAAAGATTCTTAAAACAGCATCTGACTTCACATACTCTTTTCCATCTTCAAATAGAATCACTGTACTAAGCTTTCCTTGAGAGTTCTTTGATAGGTAATGTTTAGCGCTTTCGCCCTGAAGGGGAGCTGCAAGAAAGTATTGGTCTTTGTCATGCTTAAAAAGAAAACTTATAAAAGAATCACAAAGACCACACTCACCATCAAAAAACACAATTGGTTTTTTCTCATTCATTAGGAGATGGCCTCTACGTCTTCAACTTTTAGCTCTTTAAGTTTTTTAGCGATTATTGCCACGTAATAGATTGGCTCTCCTGCGATATTGAGACGGTGCTGGTATCTCTTATACAGTTCGATCTCAATGATCTCTTCGTTAAGCATGTGTTGAATTAATTTTGAAAACTTACTCTCATGTCCTGTCTTTAAAAACTCAGACCTAATGTTGAAGGCCACATACCCGTCTTTGGCGATAAGATCATAAGCATTATAAAAGGCAAGAGGTGGAATATCACCAAATCCAAGAGCCGCTACAACTGTTAGAGCGTTAAATTTATAATCGGTTAGAAAAGTTTTTTCTTCTTTTGAGAGGTTTGTAAGGTCTGCCACAAGATACTTGTCATAAACCCATGAACGATCTCTCATCGCAGCGTCTTGAGCGGCCTGAATAATATCAACTCCCACGATATTTCTGATGCCTAATCCTTGAAGAGCTTCTCCTTCCATGCCATTTC
>JAGSHJ010000351.1 GCA_023954595.1 Bacteriovoracaceae bacterium
CAAGTACTAGGGTGATAAGAATTAGTTTTTTCATAAACTGATTTAATCACTCAATCGTGTCCCACTCAATTAGATCCCCGCATGCATGTAGGTATTATATAGACCGTCCAAAAGTTGTACGGTTTCTAGGAATTACCTCATAAGTGTAAAAAGTATAAGGGTTGATACCACTAAAAAAGCATCTAAGGCCCTGTATTTATTGTGGCTTGTGGGAGGCAGAAGTGTCTTAACGAAACCTTAACGTTGGATTCTATGTACTTCGCGCTATAACAGGCCCACCAAAACGATAATTGACTAAAATGACCAAGAAAATGGAGAAAATTATGAAAAACCTTATTACAACACTTATTCTTTCAGTATCTTTCAGTGCAATTGCTGGATCTGGACAAAATAGCTACATTCAATCACTAGAGAGTCTTTCTCTTTCAGAACTTTCAAAAGAAGTTGAGGGTGTTGAGCTTGAGAACGACAAAATTTGGTTTGAAGGCTCTCAGGTTTCAATCGTTGATGTATGTATGTCTGATGCTGAAACTTTCAGAACTATCGAAAAGAGAGACATCGAAGAATATGACGGTGATGATTTTGAAGTAGTTGGATACGATTACCTTTATAAATCAATCTACGGGACTGAAACTTACGTGGATGGCGATGGCACAGTTGATGTTGCAGTAACTTACCCAACTACAAGAGAAATCAAAGTTATTCAGTCTGATAGTGAGTTCGGTGGAGAATTTCTTTTTTCAAGAACTTACACTGTTCCAGCTTGTAACTAATTCCTAGTATATTAAGGCCGTCTTCCTAAGACGGTCTTTTTTATTCTTTCCGTCCTTTTTAATAAATTAAATTCACATTGTTGCCGAATAGCTAAGTATGAAAAGCTTGTTGTGCCTATTTCTTATCGCCCTAAATTGTTTTGCTGCTTCAAAGACACAGATTTCTATTCCTAAATCGATGTGCAGCGATACAGATATTCGAACAAAAATGGACCCTTCAATGAAGGAGCATTTCACTAAACCACGCTCACAAGGCAGTATCGGTTGGTGTTATGGTTTTGTTGCTGCTGATTTAATGTCAGCTGAGGTCGGTGAGGCACTCTCATCAATTCATACATCCTCCATTTATAACCAATCGGTTGAAGATAGTGTCATTACAAAGCTTGCCTATGATATCTTTCAACCTAGCGCATTTAAGGATATCTATGAGGGTGGTTTTATAGAAGAAGCTATTGAAGAGGTAGCTAAAAATAAAGTTGTTTGTATAGAAAGCAAACTTCCATTTAATGCAAACTATGGTGTTACCACCAAAAACCTTATTCTTATGATGGAGAAGCTAAAAGAAAATTCCGAAGCTAGTAATCAAGTTTTTGATCAAAAAGCTTGCTATGAAGCTCAAGCAATTATTAAGTTGGGTAAATTCGATATTTTACCTAAAGACCTTCATAAGGTTCTTGTAAATCAAAATTTAAATCATGCCTTAAGTGACCTTGCAAAAAAACATTGTAGCGGTGATCTTGTAAAAGTGCCTAAGTTCTCAGTTAAAACTAAGAGTCGTCCAAGCTATCCAAGAAGGCTTAGGCGTGACCCTGAGAAAGCTGCAAAAAAACACTCCCGTTCGATTGGAAAGTATTTTAAGGCAATTAATAGTCAGCTTGAGAAGGGAAAGCCTATAGGTATTGATTATAATGTTAAGCATATAACTCGCCAAGATGGTATGCACTCAAGTGTTGTTACGGCCAGAAGGTGGAATAATGGACGTTGTGAATTTAAGGTAAGAAACTCATGGGGCAAGACCTGTGCAACATATAAACCTGATGAAGTAAGCTCATGTAACTATTGGGAAGGTTCATACTGGATAACGGATCAAAAATTTTATGAAATGGTTAATCGCATCACTTATATTGACTCTTAATTTGTTTGCCTGTGACATTGATCTAGATGTGGAAGGCGAAACACACAAGGTATGTGTTTTTGACCAAAACATATATTCCAAAGGTTGTAAGGGTGTTTCAGATTGTTTTAAATTTAAGAATAAAAAACTTAAATATTACCCCAATCAGGATCCTAGATTTTCTCTTTGCTATCAGAATGGCTGGAAACCAAGTTTTGCAAAACTAGATGGCAAAACTGTATCAGTGTGTATGAATTCATCCAATCAATTTGTTGATATGGAGTCGCTTATGAAAAGCTTTAATCTAATTGTTCAATAGGCGGGAAATAGTCCCCAATAAATTTACTTCAATATCTCAAGCTTTTGAAATTACTCCCGAAAAGTTAACTGTCACGTAAATAAAGGAGTATTTCGATGAAAAAACTAATTATTATTCTATCTGTTGTTCTGGCACCAATTGCTTTTGGCCAACACGCTCATGATGAAGAAAGTAGCCATTACGAGCATAAGACTCACGCACACCATGGTGATCACCATGAGCATCATGAAAAGCATGATCATAAGCATGAATCAGGGTGTGGGCATAAGTCTGTAAAGCACGACGATCACGTTGACTATAAACATGAAAAACATCTTCACCACCAATCTGAAGGTCACACTCACGACTGTGAAGGTGATGAGAAGGCCACTAAATAGAGTCCTTAAAGCGCGACGAAGGATCTTCGTCGCACACCCTTTTTCATCAAGAGTGCTCAGGGCTCGCAGTAAAACTCGAGAAGGCCCTAAGACTCTTCAAACTTGACCCTGAAGAATCAAGAGTTCAAGCGATCTTTATCATCCTACATACAATTAAAGGTAGTGCTTTAATTGCACAGGATAGTGTTACGGCCAACAAGGCACATCAGTTAGAGGAACAGATCGTCTCTGGTAATCTGATATGTACTGCTCCAAAGTTGGAACATTTTCTAGAATATTTAAAATCCGCTTTTAATACACCAATGCTTGGGATGTATACTTCTAATAAGCTCCTAGCAGATATCGAAGAGTTTGTTTTTAACAAAGGAAAAGAGTTAAAAAAAGAAGTACTACTCAAAGTAGATTGCGATTCATTTAGTTTGAGTCAGGAGATGACCTCAGCTTTTAAAAGTATCATTACCCAGCTTGTTACAAACGCCCTCATCCATGGATTAGAGAGTTCTGAACAAAGACATCACTTGGGAAAAACTGAAAAGCCCATGATTGAAATACAGGCCCTAAGCACTGAGAGGTGTTTTATTATAACTGTCACTGATAATGGAAGAGGGATTCAAGACCTAGAGCAATGCCTCACGTTTGGTCATAGCTCTGCAGACTCTTGTGATTACTACTCAGGACGTGGCGTAGGTTTGAGTGTCGTTCACTCAACAGTAAAAAGTCTAGGTGGTAGACTCCTAGTTTCTAGTGATCTAAATAATGGAAGTATTTTTAAAGTTGTCATTCCAAAGTTCTAATTTAATTTCTATATAAGCTTATATAACCCATAGATAAGAGTATTCAATTATACCGAGGTTTTATTTCGTTTTGAGTTGGCCTCTACGAATACCCGCGCCAAGCTTTAACACCTTTTGCCTTAGTTTATGGCTATGTTAATTCATCCGTATAAACGCTTTTACGCCTTAACCAATTAAATTCATCATGACTTTATCAGTTAACCATCACAAAAGGTTTTGTGAATTTATGGAGGTAATGTATGAAGAAGTTAA
>JAGSHJ010000140.1 GCA_023954595.1 Bacteriovoracaceae bacterium
CTCTAAAAACTTCAACATCTGTTATGACTTCAGTGATTATATCGTTAAAGAAGTTAGTCTCCTTCCCTACTTTCCAATTTAGAGATCCAATTTGATCAACAGATAGTCCAACTAATGAATCTCCATGCTTTAAAGCATGATCTAAAAAAGAAAAAGAATGATCTTTAGCAAATGTTGTAAGCCACAGTGAAAGTTTAGCAAGGTCAACAGCCATATGATTTTTGTCAACACCATACAAACACTTTTGAGCGACAAGCCTTCTTGCATAAAGAAGATCATCTTCATCAGAAGGAACCTCTGGAGTTATATTATGAGCATTCCACGCATTAACTAATGCTTCTGCGAGTTGCCTACAAACCTCCACTAAAAATGCACCTGATCCCATAGCAGGATCACAGACTTTGAGATTCAATATCTGATCCGGAGTTGGGTTATCTCCAATCTGTTCTAACACAGGTCTTAAAGTATCTCTTACAATAGGCTCAGTTAATTCTCTAGCCGTATAGTGAGACCCAGACTTTCTTCTTAGCTCACTCGGCTGAAAAATCATTTTCCCTTTTGGAATGATATTTGGTGTTGCCACTTTAGCTACCTTAGATCCAAATGCATCAACCAATTCTTCTGGAGTTGTGGAAGCTTTTATTTCATCAATTACTTTTTTAGTAAGTTTTTGATCCGTATATTCAGTAATCCATTTGGATTTATTTTTATTTTCTATTTTTAGCAACTCTTCTAAATTAATCGTAGCCGGTGCACCATGTCTCTTAACAGGCCTAATTGCAATAGAAGGGCCCTTGCTAATTTCAAGACTGAATCCCATAATAGATTCATAGACTGAGCCAATTTGTTCAACGTCAAGCGATCTATAGGAGAGCCTTTCTCCATCTAAAACTAAAAGATTTTCTAAAACTCTAAAAATTACTCCATCCGATATTGACGGAAGTGAGTTAGAGTCTTCCCTTCCAAGCAAGAACTTAAATCGATTAGGATCAAAAAGATGCCCATGCCTTGCTGGAATCTTAAAGTCTTCCGTCTCAATACCATTATAAATTAAATGAAAAAGAGAACAAATGTGCCCCCAGGCCCCTGTCCTTAAATCCATTGTATCTGGATTTTGACCAGCTTCTACTCTAAGCCTTTCAAAAAGGCCACCAACTGAATAGTACTTATTATAAGTTTCATCATCAGGAAGCAAGTTTCTATCTTCTGCATAGAGTATAAAAACTAGTCTTAAAAGAACTGTAATCAACCCCTCATAGACGAGGTTTGGGTTGTCTCTTAATATTTTTTCTAAAAGTTTTCCATTTGTGTCATCGTCTGCAGTTTGAAATCCTCTTAGTAATTCGTATAGTGCGGCTAGAACTTGCTCAGATAATTTTGTAGAAACCTCGCTTTGAAATTTACGGCTATCATCAAGAATCGCAGGAAGCCTAACTTCTTTTTTAAGCTGAAACATTCTGTCTTCACCAAGAAGCATTTCAAAGGCAGAAAACACCTGCCTTCCTCCTACAGTAGACATATACTCAATTGGAAATGCTAATACTCCAGATGTTTCGCCTTCTGGCGCATATGTAATTCGAATTTCTTCACTATTAGAAATTAAACCAATTGGTATTTTATTTTCTCTAAGTAGTCTTTCAAATTTAATTTGTGGAGATGCGTCCCACTTTTTCTCCAGACCTGGAATTGAGTCCAAGTCTGTCCCCCTATCATAGTCTTTAACTAGAATTATATAAGGTTTCTCTCCAGAATCATCTTTATCAATATCTTTAATCGCAAAATCGGGAGATAAGGTTTCATTATACTCTTTTAAAAAGAAATCAAACTTCTCACCAAAGTCATCTCTCTTTATGAAATCTTCTTCTCGCCAGCTAAAGATCTCAGTGAGGAACTCTTTTAAGCTAGAGATATATTTAATGTCATCGTGACTTTCTAGAATAGAGCTATACTTTAATTGTAATTTTGAAATATTCTTATTAGGGATCGCTTGAGCTTTCTTCAAAGCAAGAGGAGATACAACAAGACCAACTTGTTGTAAGTAACCTAACCACTCCTTATGTTTCTCTATTCCGTAATCAGACATTATACCTTCCCTTCTGGAAACAGGTAAATCAATCCCACCGGCTCAAATCTATACGTTTTAGGTTCATACAACTCTTTGATTCTATCGGGCTCAACTTTCAATTCTTCTTTAATCTTTTCTAATCTAAGATCCCAATATTTCCGATTACTTTTTATCTGGTTCTTTTCTTCGATACTAAAGTTCATTTCCAACTGTTTCGACTCATCATAGTCTTTTGTTTCTTTTAGGATCCTCTTTTTTTGCTTCTCGAGTAGGTCTCTCATGGACTCTGACTCTTTTCGACCTCTTTCTAATAATTTATCTCGTACATCAGTATGTAAATCGATGGCCCTTTCCTTGAGAAATGGAAGTAGTTCATCAACATCACGATCACCACTTTCTTTAATGAGATCAGCAGTCTTTTTATTAATTTCGTGCTTTGATTGAAGTAATGCTTCTTCTAATAGTTCAAGTGTCAGGTTTTCTGTCGATTCTGAATACGGAGTTATCGGCGACTTCCTTTTATTAGGGTCCGTCCATTTGGCCGTAATTGGAATAAGCTCTTCATGAAGTCTTGAAGCATTTGGCCCATAAACAGTAAATCTAGTTAATAATACAACTCGAGCAACACTATCCTTAGACTGAAGTAAACAGGCCCTAGATATATCGTCATTTAAAAAGCCTTGGGATTGAAATCTTCCCAATAACCTTTTAGTTAGTCTATGCTCTAAATGAATATGGACCGTCGAATCGTCAATGATACCGCTATCTTGAAAAACGAGTGGTCTTACAGGAGCTTCCTTTCTCCACTCCCAAATTTTTTGTTTCCGGCCTCTTGGCTTTCTAAGAGCATCAATAGTATTTCCCCAACTAGAACCTACCTTTTCTTCTAGTCCATTTATTTCAAAGGTTTTACTTTCACTATTCAAACTAAGTGGTGGTGCCCCAACAATCTTCAATGATGATGATAGAGCCCTTCTAAAATGTTCCTCATCTAGTCCAAGCCATTTTCTTGAACTCTCCAGCTGCTTTTCTAAATCAGTTATGGATTTTTTAATTTCTTCTTTTTTGAGTCTCGTTTGCTCTAAGTCGGCAATGATGCTTTCCTTCAGCTCTTTGTCTAAATCTGCTTGTTCAATATCACCCATTAGCCTATCAGCATCATTATGCTTCATACCTTCTCTTAACTTTTTCGATAGTGAGGTATCAATAACTTGAGCAAGGCTGCCTAGTTCTTTCTTTATTGTTTCAGTTTTTTTAACTAGAACTTCAAGTATTCTGTCCTCTACTCGCTGCTGATAGACAAAATAGTGACAAAAGACTTCAGGACTTGGCTGAAGCTTCCTATCAATTCTTCCGTTTCGCTGCTCCATTCTACTTGGATTCCAAGGAATATCGTAATGAAATAGATTGTGGCATTGGCTCTGCAAATTCAGTCCTTCACGTGCAGCATCAGTAGCCACTAGAATCCGAAGAGGATTATCTTTGTTATTAAAAGCTCTTTTTATCTCTTCTCTTTTGTCTCTGGAGGTTGGCCCATGAAAAACGCTGATCCTCTCTTCCCCAAGGTCTGTATCATCAACTAACTCTTGTAATTCATTAACGATATATCTTTTTGTATCATCCCATTCCGTAAATATAATTATTTTAAGGTCGTTCCATTCTGCCCCTTTAGTTCCTATAGTCGGGCACATGTTTTCTTTTATCCATTCACAAATTCGCTTAAGTTTTGCGTCACGCTCATATCTAGCGTTATTTGCAATTGAATACATCTCTTCTAAAATAGTCTTTTCATTTTCAAAATTTTGTTTATCTGCAGTTTCTAGCCCGGCCATAGAAGCTTGCTCAAATTGACTTTCAACAGCTTCCTCCAGCTCTTCAGTTGAAAGTTCTGCTTCCTCATCGTCGCCGTCGACTGAGTTATTAACCAAGTTTAATTTGTTTGAATCTACTTTCGTTTTTAAATCAAGCTCTTCACACCAATGCTTCAACATTGTTCTACGATGAACGTGTAGGGTTTTAAAGAATGCTTCAATTGATGAAAGGAGTCGTTGTTGAAGACCAATAATAAGCAAACTGGCAGACGCCTGTTGTTTCTTGGTTTTCCCTTTCATTCTTTCTTCTCTTAACTCTCGATATTCGTTTAGTAACACTGAAAGTCTTAACTCTGGTGAGTCATCGACTAATTCATTAATATCAATCTGGACGACATTACGCTTAGGAAATCCTTCAACAATATTTCTAATATCTTCTTTTAATCGCCGAACCATAATTTCGTCTAACAATTTTTTATCTGTAACCTTTTCACCTCTGAAAAAACGCTGTGGATCTAAAATCTCTAAAAGCGAGGAGAAGCTATTTGAATGACCATTATGAGGGGTCGCCGATAGAAAGAGACGATGTTCAAACCTTGCTGCTAAGTCACGAATTGACTTCGTAAACTTTGAATCGATTGCATATTTAGACCCAGAAGAAGGAGCCGCATGATGTGCCTCATCGAGGATCAGTAAGCTACCATGTTTTAATTCTCCAAGCCATTCACGCATTGGTGATGCATAATTTTCGTCAATCAACAGCTTATGCGAAATTAAAAAACGAGAATGTGTGTTCCAAGGGTTAATTTTGTAGCCACGCTCTCTGCGCATTTTTGCAATAAAGTCTTTGTCATAAATTTCAAAAATTAGTCCAAATCTAATTTCGAGTTCTTCTTTCCACTGAAGTAACATGGAAGGAGGGCAAGCTACGACAATTGAATCAACTTTTTTTCTTAAAAGTAACTCCCTTGCAATTAAGCCTGCTTCAATAGTTTTACCAAGTCCAACGTCATCCGCAATAAACATATTTACACGTGGCAAAAGAAGAGCCTTTCTTAAGGGCTCCAATTGGTAAGGTTCGATTTTAATTCCTGCGCGAAATGGAGATTGAAACAATTTCGGATTAGTTGACGTTACACAATTCCATCTCATCGTATGCATATAGGCTGAAAATATTTCAGGGTCATCAAACCCTTTTTTAGTAAGCTGATCCCATCTTTCTCCCGACAATACTTCAGCATCGTTTTCTAACTCCCAGAAAACGGATAGTGGCTGTCCTTGGGCATCGTCATCTAAGCACGAAAGATCAACCCTTGTAGCAAGACCTTCTTTGCTCGGTTCTTCAATATTTTCTACAAAATACTGTCGCTGCCTAAGCTTAACAATCTCGCCAATTTCAGGAATAACTTGATTCATAATTTACCCATTTTTATTTCTTGATTCGAATATTCTATACCTATAAAGCCAATTATCAACGAACCAAAACACATTTATTTAGTTATTAAGGCTCCAGTAAATCAAAGAATGTTGCTCTCATAAAATGAGATATTTTCGCTGTGGAATCATCTCTTTTCAGTAAGAGAATGCTGCTCCATAGCGAAACACTCGTTCGATAACCGACTCTTTAACTGAAGCATTTTCAATTTGTGTTAAGCTACTTAAAACCGTATAGGAGTTGCTATGCTCGGTAAGCATTTAAAGTTCAAAATTGATGAGTTCAAAAAGAGTAACTTGAATAACTGGATTCCCACTAAGGAAAATGTAAAGAGAGCTCACAATATTCTCATGGAGTATGTAAAGGATGATAAAAATCCTCTTATTATCAGAAAGTTTAAAGATCACCCCCAAAGAGGGAAATTTTACGATGAGCATAATTTCTGGTGTTCAGATAATGAGGCTGCAATTTGGTTCTATTGCTTATGTGTCCAAGGGCTCCCTGATTCTTTTTCATTTGAAGATTCAATATTGAAACAAGAGATTCCCATTGGATTTGCTCGCAACTCCAAAAAGAATGAAAACAAGGACGAGTGGAATAATTGGGGCCGTTGCAAAGAAGCAAAGGAGTTTTCACGAAATGGATTTAAAGATTGTCACATTCTTCAAGCGGCACCTAAGATCGAGGGCGAGCTTGATCGAAAAGAAGCAGTTAAAAGATTTATTCGCTACTTTCATCCTTTGAATCACTTCCCCTGGCCAAAACCAAAGGGATATGGTGCTGGAGGATGGCTACCCGATCATACTGAGGATCAAAAACTAATCGGACTCTTTAAAAATCTATATTCTGAAGAATACCCTGAAATTTATAAGGAGTTTTTAAGTATAGCGATCGACGAGCCATCTACTGATCACTTTTCTTTAAATGATGAGCTAAGCTTATCCTATGATCATTCTGACAATTCTAGTGGAATTGAGAATGCCGATCCAGGTAACTATTACTTCAGGGCAATTTCAACTACTCACTTCAACATGAAAGATTTTGGCCAATTTTATTGTGGTGACGACGGGAAGTCCCCTTGTGACTTCTGGATTCAACATGAAGGTGAAGAAATTGATCTCCTTCTAAAAGATGTAACAACAAGTGAGTATTTCAGTAGATTCAAAACTGATGGGTCTGATTACCAAAATAACTCATACCAAGATTCGAGTGTATTTAAGATTGTAGATGGTTGCTTAAAGTTAAAAAAGGCTGGCCACGTAAACTTATTTAAAAAGCTAATTCAGGAAAAACGGATAGTTAATAATTCAAAGCTTGATATTTCAATATATTACGACGAGAAAGACAAAATACGGATTAAAGGCCGTGACGAGTAACTTACGAACACATAGAAATTAGAACAATTAAGATTGTTTTAACGAACCGACTAGGTGAAAAGCATAATCAGCTAATCCAGTTTTCCTTAGCTAGCCATTTCTTAAACTTATTTAAGTTATTTTTTATATAAGAGTGATTTTGAACCAATTGCCAGGCAATTGCCACAACACCAATATCATCAACAAACCCCACAAGTGGCGTAACGTCTGGAATAGCATCTAAGGGCATAATAAAGTACGAAAGAGCTCCAAAGGCAACGACCTTATCTTGAATACCAACCTCTTTTGAGTCGGCCGTAGCAAATTTAAAAAGTGAATAGCATTGAATCACAAAGTCTTTAGGTAGCCGGCTAATAACAGACTTCATGTAAGTCTCGAAATTATCCTGGACTTCTTTTTGCTCTTCTCTGTTAGAACCAACTTCAAGTAACCCGACAACAGTCTCATCCGAACTTTTATCATCGGCTATGAAAGATCCGTCTGGCTCAATCTTACTAGAGACGGTTTCTATTACATTCGTATATTTTTCACTCTCTAATCTGGGTCGATAAGGACTATCTTTCCCAACTCCATTCGCTATCACAGTTTTACTAATACCTATTTCTAGTAAGTAATTAATAATTGCTTTCTTATCATCAACCTTTATTTGATTATCTGAATCTTCTTTAATGAACCTCAACAGTCGGGGGAAAACATCAGACTTCAGAGTGCCAGATCCATACTCCCATTTAGCGTACGTAGACCTACCACCGCTAATCTTTAAAACATTTCTAGCGAAATCATCCTGACTTAGTCGGGACAGGAACCGTATCTCTTTTATTTGTTTTTTAGTTATTCTCGCTAACTCCACCGTCCCCTCCTTGATCAGTATTGTAGCATACAGACCTATTTCGTTCAATATCTCTGAAATCAAGAGTTACCAAA
>JAGSHJ010000222.1 GCA_023954595.1 Bacteriovoracaceae bacterium
TGGGCCGCAGGACGTCCTCTTCGTTCATCATCATCATCCATGCAAGGAAGATCATCATGAACTAAAGAGTAGGCGTGATGTGCTTCAATTGCGCAGCTAAGTAGGTAATGATCTTCGTTTAGTTCTCCGAGGTCTTGCGCCATAGCTAGTGCAAGCTTTGGCCTAAATAGTTTTCCTGCAGGGAACATGATGTATTCTAAGATAGAACTTAGTTCGTCGTTAACAGTCGCGTCTTTAAATATAGATAATAGTTTTTCTTCGATTTTCATTATTTCTTTCGTGATGAAGGTATTGGCATCGCCAATGTGCCTCCCAATTGAATTTGATAGAAGTCGTCTTTCTTATCAAACTGATTCATAACCATACCAATTATAGAGTACTTATCGATAAATTCTTGTGAGAAGGCAACTTCTCCAACAAGGTTTAATTGAGATGCTTCAGGGCTTCTCTGATTGACTCTGATAGTTCCTCTCATGTTTCCTCTAATAGGTGAGTCAGCGTCGCCTATAATTAATTCAGAAACCTTTAAAACGTTGTCGTCTCCCATCTTTGCCATAAGTAATAGGTTGTCTATGTTAAGGCGTGATAGGGCGAATCCCATAATGTTTTGAGCAGGAAGAGCAAAGTTTTTACTTGTGACTTTAAGGTTAAGTTCGTCAATTCCTCTTTGTTGGGCTTTAACTAGAGTATCAACATTTAGATCTCCAGCGAGCTTTATTCCTGCAGGCAGGAATTCCGAGATTGTCGGCAGAGCAATTTTGGTTTTATCCATGTTTACGGCAACAGTTCCAAATCCAAGAGTGATAAATGCCTCTATTGGATTTTTAAGAAACTCTGTTTGAACTTTAAAGTGTGGACCAAATGGTGCGAAGTTTATTCCTCTGATGTAGAGGTATAGGTTGTCCATTACAATTGGGGCCCCTGGTTTGCCAAAACAGCTCGCAGGTAAGCTTAATTTGCTAACTACAACCTTTGGCATGAACAGTTCAAAGCCTATGTCTTGGTAAGAGATTGGACAGCCTGGTGCTGAGCCCATGGCCTTTCTCATAAGGCTTTCTACTTGTGAAGATATTGGAAAATAAAGAAGGAAGGAGATGAAAAACATTCCGGCCAAATATGTCGACCATTTAGATTTTGTTAGCTTTGGTAGATCGTAATCAACGTTCTCTGTTGCTTCTTTCACTTTGTCTTCTTTTTGCTTATAGGGCGTTATTAGAGTTGTCTTGGCTATAGTAATGAATAGTTGCTACACCTTCAAGCAGGTTGGTGTTTGTATTTTTCTTAACAGTAACTTCGTCAAACTTAATCTTTTGTCTATCATTCAATGTTGTAACCAAGTTAAAAAATTCATTACTAGATAGATCTTGGAATTTCATATCCATAGTGGCCTGTGTAATGAAACCTTCGTGCTCTGTTGATTGGAACTTACTTACAGAAATCTTAGACATGTCTATTCCAGCAGCTGATGTTGCAGCACTGATAAGGTTTTGCATGTCATTCATATTGGAAACAAAAGTTCTGCCTAGAATTTCTCTCTCAGCAACTTTTAAACCTGCTTTTTGTTGAACAATATTATGAGATATTCTTAGTAGATCTTCTTTGGTTTCAAGCTCAGACCTAAGTGAAGCGTTTAATCCAAGAAAAATGAACAAAACTATAGCAGGGATTGCAAAAAGCACGACTGCCATTGAGATCTTTACTAACTCTTGTGGTTTCTCATCCAGGTTGGAATACGCGTCTAAGATCTTTTGAAACTCTTTAAACGATTGCAGCTCTTCAAGCTTGTTGAAGATGGCATTATCTAACGGTTGCATGATATTAAATTTAGACATTTATTGCTCCGTTCCCGTTACCGCCAAGGTAAGTTTACTTTCATTTTTGTCTGTAAAAACGTTCTTGATTCCAGACATTGATAGTGTTTCCTCTAGTTGCTCTAGAACTTGAGTACTTTTCGCCTTAAACACTGCGCTGAATTCGTCTCCAGAGAGAGCTTGATATTGTATAAGTTCTATATCAAGGCCTGAAGTTAATGTTGCCAGCGTTTTTAGTGAAGACATTGCATTAGTATTCGCTGATGCTTGCAGAACGCTTATTTCTTGCTCGATTGCTTCATCTCTTCTTTTTAATTCTCTTTGCACCATTTCAGGACGCTTTGCTAAGAGCCTTCTCTGTCTTGCAGTTAACTCAAGAGTAGGGTTTTTAGAGATCGATATAAGAGACTTGTCGATAGTAGACAGATCATTGTGGATTACAATTCTTTCAAGCCCTAGAGATAGAACAGCTAATAAAGTTAAAAAAGCGGCCCTACTAGCAATGAAGGCAAAAGATTGTAGAGGTAGATCACTTTGACCTTGAAGGGAGAAGTCACCATTTAGGAAGTTAACAATACTGGATTTATCTCTATACGCTTTTGACTGAAGATCAGCATATGAAAACTTTCTTCTAAACTTCTCATCACCGTCAATCTTGTCTGCATTAACATCATTTTCAAAACTTTCTAGGAAGTTTGTAGGAACTTCAAACTGCTCAGCAAAGAAGTTGTTAGCGTTTTTAATATTACTTGTTCCACCAGTTAAAAGAACTTCAGAAATTCCAACGCCATGAAGAACTCTAAATCCAATCTCCCATCTTTTGAATTCGTGGGCCAGAGGAGTCATCGCTTTCTCCATCAAAGTGGCAAAAGTCTTTTGATTGTCGTTAACTTGTGGATATTGATCTTGAGTCAAGAAAAAGCAGTTCTGGTGTTTATACAGGGAAGCTTCTTCTAGATCGATCTTATAGTTTTCAGAAATGATCTCGTTCAAAGTCTTTCCAGCAATATAGGACTTGTGAACCGCGACTAATTCATTTTCAAAGTAGAAGTATGCTTTAGTAGAGGTGTGACCTAAATCCAAAACACAAAATGCCTGTGGCATAGTGTCTTTGTTCTGTTTAATAAAATGCTGATATACAGAATCCTGGCTCGTAATTGCCTTTGGATAAATCTGGGAAGATTCAACCCTGTTAAAGAAAGGCTGAAAGCTCTCTCTTGGTACAATGTCCACTAGAGCTGTTGAATGATCTTTGTGGGTTTGAATAGCATATGCCAAATGAGACTGTGCAAGCCCATAAGGAATGTCCTCTTCCAGTTGGAATGGAATCATCATCTGAGCTTTTTTTCTATTATTTACAGGCAGGTTTAGAAATCGAGTTGTAAGCATCTCGTTAGGAGCGTGAAAAATTAAGCGATATTCACCTTCCACTTCATCCAAGTAGTGCTTGATGATATCAAGCTGAAGAGCTTGCTCAGGATTCTCTTCTTGGATGTTAATTTCATCAGTATCAATGACAATCTCTCGAGCGCTATCGTATACGATACGATTTCTTTCGACTCGAAATTTGAGAAATTTTACTGAGTAAGTGCCTAAATCATCTGAAATTATCTGCATGATAATAGTCTAAGCAAACTTGAGTAATTTTACGAGCTTTAATTGACGAAAATCTCGACTATTCGGGGCTCGAGTAGTTGAGTTTTTTGCTCCGTCTCGGTGGTACTAGTACCAGTAGTTTGAGCACCACCAACTTTTGGAACGTCAGGGTTTTCAGGCTCAGGGTCTTCAGTATCTGGGACACCATCATTGTCTGTGTCTGCAACAGGCTTAGGTTCTGGTTTGGCGGGCATCACAACGTATGCGGTCAGCTTGTATGAGGCCCTACCCATTAGGCCTTCACTGATGACTTTGAAAATTGTAGGCGATGGTCCAAATTTTAGGCCTTGTGCCTCAAACTTTTCAAAGATTTTAGTAAAGTCTTCATCACCAATGACATTAGCTTGTTGTACCCAGTATTTTTTGAAATCATCTAGCGAATTGAAGAAGACTGGATTTTGAGGATCATTTTTGTATTCAAAGAAGTCTTTGATATCCTCATCCATTAAATCAGGTAGAAGAAGTTTTAAAGTCTTATCAGTGATTTTATTTAAATCAATCATCAGTGCGCCATGAACTGTGAATTCACGTCTAATAAGATCCACTAAGTCGTCATCCCAATTAGGCAAAGAGTATACTTCACTAAATGATGCCATCGGAGCATTCTTTGGGCTCATAGGTATTTCTTGAAAAGCGTTGTCGTTAGGACTTGGTGCAGTGTCAGGGTCACTGACATAGGCAACCATAATGTTCACTAGCTTCTCTAGGTCTGTGCCGTAGTAGCGATTAGTGAAGTCTTCATCTGTTAAAGTTTTGGCCTCCATAGCTAATTGGAGTGACTTAAGGAGTTGATTACTAGGTGAGTAGCTGGCATCTGATTCTTCTTCCTCTTCAGAAGTTTGCTCAGATACTTGATTCATCTTAGAAATTCTCAAAAGATTCAAGTTGATTCTATTGGAGATGTTTTCAATCGTAAGTTGAAGGTTTCCTTCTAAAATCGCCGATTCCATAAAGTCTGCAAGTGAGTCCTTTTGGATTTGATTCATTTTATCACTAATTGGGACTGGATATACAAAAGGGAAGTTCCAGATTGCGTTTATAACTTCTTGGCTTGCAATATCTGCGGCACTTTGATTTGTTTGTAAAAAGTTAAATGCTTCTTTGTATAAGCGCAGTCTAACCATCGCAAACTGAAGCCCCGCCTCAGCTGTCATTCTAGATTTCGTTTTATCTTCAATGTTAAAAGACTGGAGTTTGTGGATTTTGCTGTCGTAAGTAAAAGTCATCATGATCATCGTTAGTATGACGATGGCAGTACTTACCATTAGTAGAGCAACACCTGATTCGTTATTAAGAATCTTTTTCATTCTTCAGATCCTCCACCTTCAGTCGTTTCGCTGGTGTTTGTTTTTTGCTGTAGCTTATACATATTCTCAGCAGTAAAACTTGAAGGGAATAGGGGTCTAAACACTCTAATGAATTGTCTTGTAATACCGTCAGTATCAAACCAATCCATGGTCATCTTTACACCATGAATCCTATGTTTTCCGTCTGTAATTGTTGCTAAATTATCAGTCCATTTTTTGGTCTTAGGATTCCAAAACTCAAAGACTAATTTGTCTACGTTTCTAAGAAGAACCTGGGATTTTACGTCCTCCCATTGAATTTCTTCGTTGTTGAAAACATCATCCGCTACAAACTTTCTAACGAGAACTTTTCCCTCGTTTTCAGTATCTTCAAACTCGTCTTCATCAGGTCTTGGAAATTCATCAGCTGAAACTAGGTCATACTGTACCCAGGCGAAGTGACTCTGTTTTGTATTTTTAAACTTCCTTCGATTGGATGTTGTAAA
>JAGSHJ010000343.1 GCA_023954595.1 Bacteriovoracaceae bacterium
AATCTTGGCAAAATGCTCCGTTGAGATAAACTAAATAAGTGTAATCATTTAAAAATCAGTAGGAATCGATGGGATTTAAATCATTGTTTGGAAAAAGCGATTCGCCTCGTATTGTTGGCGATGACAGTGGGAATGAAGAAAGTGGAGAACTCGTAAGGAGATTTTGTTTAGAGTTCCAAGACCTTGAGGGGGAACCCACTTTTGAACTTGAGAGTTCACTTTCAATTGGCTCTGAAGATGGGGATGTCACCTTGGATTATGAAGGGATTTCACCTAAACATTGCACCATTATTTTAAATCAAGACATTCTATCTATTATTGACCATGGAAGCTCTGAGGGAACTTATGTAAATAAGAAAAAAATCCCCGCTGGGAAAATGATTATTCTGGATCCCAAAGACAAGTTAAAACTTGGAAGCATCCCATTCAAAATTGTTCAAAGAGAAGTTCCAATATCTACTCCTGAAGCCTTAGAAGATAACAGGCCAGTTAGCGAAGAGTTGGAAAGTGAGATATCTGAAGAACCTATTACAATTCCAACTCCTGAAGCTGATATGGAAGCTCCGGCAGACGAAGTTCCACCAGCTCCTTTGGCAATGGAGTCAGAGGATAGAACCCAAGATGTTGTAGTTCCAACTCAAGAACTCGGATTAGAGTTGTCCCAAAGTGAGATGGAAGTTGCTCAAGACTCAGAAAGTAATGATAAGGAAGAAGTTCAAGTAGAACAGCTCATAGCTGAGAAGAATCCTGAACAGGATATAGAAGATGAGGACCTAAGTTCTTCTGAACAACCAGATAAGGAGAAAGGCCCAAGCTTTTTGAGTAAGCTATTTAAGAAAAAGAAAAAGACAAAGCTTACTAAGATCTCAATCAATAGCCCAAGCGTAGACGCTGCAAATGGTTTTTTGAGAGTCATGGGCTTTGTATTTGATACATTGATTGTTGGAACTATCTATAGCATCCTATCTAGTTTTCCAAGTTTCACTGAAGTCGTGCAAACCTTGCCAAGTTGGATTGGTTCTATGCTGGAGCCTTTATTCACTCAGTTCATTCTTCCACAGGTTGAAACTATTTATGCATTGGTCCCAGCTATTGAACAAATGGTTGAGACTGCTTCCTCGCTATATAAAGATGAATACTTCTTTTATGTTGAAATTGCTGTGTTGTTGGCCGTGTGGAGGTTTGTCACTGCGATTGTTTTTGGACAGACATTAGGTGAATTTCTTGCTGGAATTAGAGCACAAGGAAGTTTCCTAAAAAAGAGAGTTCTTTCAATTATAAGAGCATTCTTTGGAGCGTTGCTGCTGCCACTATTTTGGCTTTTTGATTTTCCAACTTTATTCTCAAAGCGTGGTCTTAAGGAAGTATTGTCAGGCACAAGGCTGCACACTCCTTCGAGTTTAATCGCAATCATATCTTTGTTGATATTCACGCCTTTGTTGGTTTGTTTGTTCTTTATGAGTCCACTTCTTAAAGGTCTATCTCTTCCAACGCCGATTGAATTCAAAGGGATCATTACTGTTAAGTTGGCAAACTATGAGAAAGGGGAGCGTCCTGTTGAATCAAGCTATTACAAGCTCACAATTCCTATGGAAAAGCTTCATTATGTATTACCTGGATTTAAGTTTTCACAGAAGAATGGAAAATCCAAACTAGAGCCATCAATTACAATCGTTGATCAGAATACAAAGGCTGCAAGAGTAAGTTTATTGAAAGAAGTAAACTTAGGCTCTTTATTGGAAGAATTTGTACGTTCTAATCCATTTGCTTCCATCAACTATCCAGGTATTTCCCAAATGGTGAATGATGTTAGCAATACAAATAAAAGCTTCAAATCTCGTACTTTTCCTCAAGAACTTATTGGGGAAGAAATCCAAAGATTAATGATGGTCAGTCTCTCTATTGGAAATCTTGAAGTTGAGCAGATCGAAAAGAATCTTAAAGAGAGTGGCCCATTTCTAGGTCCTTATTTAGACTTTAAGGACAAGCTTTTGGCCTTGTTTGATTCTACACCTACGAACTTTGAGTTTCGCCAAGTTGGAAGTGCTTTTCACATCGTAGCAAATTACCAGGCGGGTGCTATGGAGAGAATAAAGCTTCTTCCGTTAAATTCAAAACGCACAAGACTTTATCAGGTTTCTTTTTTAAGAAATGATAAAGTTGATATCTTTGAACTGTTTGCATTTAACTCTGGCTCTGGCAGTATCTCTACGAATGCATTTCTTGGTTTCATTGACCTTTTATCGTCTAATGAGTTGAAGAAAAACGTGGAACTTGTAACAGAGGTATTCCAATCTGTTTATGGGCGATACTATGAGCTTTCTAAAAAATCCTTAGAACTAGGTGATGAAGATCTTTATCGAAGAATTAAAGTTTCAACTAATGGGGTTTTACAGATTTTAACTGAGAATACTCAAGCACTAGGGCTTCCTGAGCCTATATCAAATAAGCTTTCTCAAAACCTAACTGACTTGGTGAAAGCACTTGATGAGAAGGATTTAAGTTTTTTTGGGGTTAATGCAGTAGGAGTAATTTAATGACTGAGTGGTGGGCACTTTTTTACGGGCTAGTTCAAGGGATTACTGAATTTTTACCAATCAGCTCCAGCGGCCATCTTGCGCTTATTCCCTTTTTCTTTGAGCTTAAAGATCCGGGTGTGGTATTTGATTTAATGATGCATCTAGGTACGGCCTTAGCAATCTTGGTTTATTTCAAAAGAGATGTTTCTAGATTATTCAAAGGAGTATCTGATTTTATAACACGTAAAAATCAGCACAGCGTAGAGAGGCTGTTTGCAATTAATTTTTCCATTGCAACGATTGCTTCTGTCTTTTTGATTTTAGTTATTAAAGACTTCGCATTAGATTATGGAAGAAACTCAACTTTCATTGCCTTTAACCTAATGTTCTTTGGAATCCTAATGTATATCGCTGATAGGAAAATTCCTCAAGGGCTATCGATGGAAACTTCAAGTCAGTCAAAGATTTCTTTGTTAGTTGGTGCTTCTCAGGCCCTGGCAATCTTTCCTGGTGTTAGTAGGTCTGGAGTTACTATAACGGCGGGAAGAATTTCCGGATTATCCAGGCTTGAGGCCTCAAGGTTTTCTTTTTTACTTTCACTTCCAATTATATTTGCAAGTGTGCTTTATAAATCCAAAGAGATTATCCAGTCTAATGAGCTTGCTACAACTGCAGTAAATGTAGGGCATATTGCAATAGGGGTGACGGTAAGCTTTATTGTAGGGATTTTGACAATACACTACTTTCTAAAGTTTCTAGCGAAAGTTGGACTTGGTATCTATACCATTTACCGAGTGATTCTAGGTGTAATCATCCTATCTATCGCAAACTTTTAGTTTTGGGTCGCTGTACCGCCATCTGTACCTGTTCCAGTTCCTGTGCCTAGCTCACTATCCTCTGGAACACAGTAGACATGGTTGTTCCACTTAAGTCCAGCATCGTATAAAGAGGCCGCTCCGCCAACACCTGTAGCATTGTCCAGGTCTTCATGGTAGAGCCATCGTCTTGTTTTAGCATTTTCAATTTTACCACCACCTTCCATAGGGATGTAGTAGTTACCTAGCGCAACTCCATAGGCAGCTTTACCTGAACAACACATATTTGCTGCCATCTCGAGAACAACTTCTTTTCTAATAAATCCTGTAAGTTTATCAATGTCACTATCATTGATAG
>JAGSHJ010000294.1 GCA_023954595.1 Bacteriovoracaceae bacterium
AGCAAATTGAACATGCTCATCAAATTCTTGAGCATGATTTGCATGAATGGCGATACTAAATACTTCAAAGCTCTCACTGGCCGATTCAAATAGTGACAACATCCCACTATCAATTCTCTCAGGCAAAATCATTGGCGTTCGAGAATGTATTCTTAAATATTTGACTCTACCTTCGAGTGCTTTAAAAACTTCACCAAGCTTTTCATTGGAAACAACTAGTGGATCTCCACCAGTTAAAATTACTTCCTCAACTTCAGGGTGAACAGATAAGTAGCTCTCAAGCTCTTTGAGTTTACCTTTTAAAATATCGTCTTTTTGGGCAAGCTCATTCTTTCTAAAACAATAGCGACAGTTAACAGGACAAACTGTTGTTGGGGCGAAAAGGATTCTATTTTTATATCTATGAATGATTCCATTTCCTTGGGAGTGGGTAGAATCACCTATAGGATCATATAACCCCTCAAGAGGACTCTCTAATAATTCATCCTGGGAGGGAATGAACTGCTTCCAAAGAGAGGAGTCTCTGCCCAATTCTTTAATTCTGTTTGCTAATCTTTGTGGAACGAAAACAGGGTATGTCTTGTCTGGAAACTCACATTCAGTTTCTAGAAAGTTAAATATATCTGTGGATGAGCGAAAGGCGCCTTTGAATGATTTGCGCCAATCAAGATTTTCAAGCATTGCCGGAGTGCTCTTTATCAATTTTGAATAAGAAAATTGCAAACACGGCGATCACTATGTAGTTAAAAATTAAACTGTCGTTTGGAAGGGACTTGGTCTGAAAAGTTACAAAAAGAATCCAACCCAAAAGCCCAATGTAAGAGGCTATGACAAATGTCTTTTTCAAAAGTTCCAATTCAATCTCCTTGTGTCTAACTAATATAGAGGTAGCACTAGGATTGTTTAATGTCAGCTAATTTGAAGTCTTTGATCTTTTTGAGCTTGAAGTACTTATAGGTGTTTGAGTTCAGACACTGCGCATACAATGCAAGGCCTTGAGGCATAGGTAGAACTGCAATAGGACGTACAGGGCGAAACTGACCTTTTAAACTTCCACCTTGATAGACAATGTCTATGATGGTCTTGGTCGCAGCGTACTCTGTGATCGGTTTATACTTATTGGCCAGAATATACTCTTCTCTTTTTTGAAAGCTATTGAGTTTGAATAAAAATCCAAGTTCCTTAACTTTGGAAGGAAGTTTTTCTCTGGGTAATTCACCAATACAGTTTGCCATAACTTTTAAAGAAATTGCCGCATCATCAAGTGCTTGATGATGAGTGAAGTCTAATTTATAGAATTGTGCCAATGTAGAGAGTCGAAAGTTCTCTGGTGACTCTTCTTTTTTTCTCTTTTTGTATACTGCTCTGGCCATTCTGCATGAGTCGAAAATGTCGCTTCTAGAGAAGCTTAAATTGTGCTCGTGCAGGCCTTTAATGATGAAGCTTGCATCGAAGAGAGCATTATGAGCTATGAGTGGGGTGTGGTTATAAAAGGCATGAAAATCTTGAAGAGGTCTTTTAAGGGTGGATTTATCCCGAACCATTTCATTTGTGATCCCATGATACTGAATTGTGGACTCTGGGATCTCAATTAGAGGGTTAATCATCTCATGAAAGGTTGAAACCACTCCGTTTTCATCTACTTTAACTGCAGCTATCTCAATTATCTTGTCCACCACCGCTGAAAGGCCTGTCATTTCAAGGTCAAACGCCGCAACGCCCTTTGGAAAAGCCGAAAGTAGTCTATCAATGTCTTTGTCGCTAATCTCTACCGACGAGTTTGGTCTTTTAGAAGTCATAAATCCTGTTTTCTAGGCAAAAAGAATGAGTTGTTTCATAACACAAATTTACAAGACTTAAAGGCTGAAAGTTGACATAAGCAAGGGAAAATTCTAAATCTTCTATACAATTTTCTAAAAAAATAACGCAAAGGGTTGATGATTATGGCCAAAAAGTTTGATGTTGTAGTGCTTGGCGCTGGTCCTGGTGGATATGTAGCTGCTATTCGTGCTAGCCAATTAGGTAAAAAAGTAGCAATCGTAGAAAAAGAGCATTTGGGAGGCGTATGCCTTAACAAGGGTTGTATCCCTACCAAAGCGGTTTTGAAATCGGCTCACTCCGCACATGAATTAGCGGACTTTAAAGATCTTGGTATCGACGTAGAACTTAAAGGTCTTGATGGCTCTCAAGCGGTAAAAAGAGCGACTAAGATCTCTAAAAAGATCTCTGCAGGCGTTGGCTACCTAATGAAGAAAAACAAGATCGAAGTATTTGATGGAGAAGGGGTTTTTACTTCTAAAAACACTATCGAAGTTAAAGGTAAGAAAAGCGAAAAAATTGAATTCACAAACTGTATCATCGCTACAGGTGCCAAATATAAAACTTTCCCAGGCCTTGAGCATGACGGGAAAAGACTAATCGGCGCATGGGAAGCAATTAAGATGGAAGAGCTTCCAAAGAGCATCGGAATCATCGGAGCTGGAGCTATCGGTGTTGAATTTGCATACTTCTGGAACGCATTTGGTGTAGACGTTCATATTTTTGAACTTCAAAAGAACCTTCTTCCAATTGAAGACGAAGACTCTTCTAAAGAAGTAGAAAAAGCATACAAAAAGTATGGCGTTAAGATGAGCCTTGGCGTTGAGAGCGTAAGTGCTAAAAATAACGGCAAAGACGTTACAATCACTGCAAAGATTAAGGGTAAAGAAGAAAAGTTTACTTTTGACAAGGCCCTTATTGCTGTTGGAATGGTTGGAAATCTAGAAGGATTTGGTCTTGAAAAAATTGGTGTAAAAACCGATAGAGGCTTCGTTGCTGTTGATGAAATGTACCAAACAAACGTTAAAGGCATTTATGCTATTGGCGATGTTGCTGGTCCACCACTTCTAGCACATGCTGCAAGTCATGAGGGTGTAATCGCTGCTGAGCATTTATCAGGTCAAAAGCCACATGCTCTAGATAAGATGAATGTACCTGGTTGTACTTACTGTCAGCCACAGGTTGCAAGTGTTGGTTACACTGAGAAAGCACTGAAAGAAAAAGGTATTAAATATACTGTTGGAAACCTTCCTTTCTCTGCAAATGGTAAAGCTATTGCAAGTAACGAAACTAGTGGTTTTGTTAAAACCCTGATGGGAGAGCATGGTGAAATGCTTGGAGCTCACATTGTTGGTGCTCAGGCGACTGAATTGATCCATGAATATGCTTTATTTAGAGCAATGGAAGGCATTGATGAGGAAATTTTTGCCACTGTTCACCCACATCCGACATTAGGAGAGTGGTTGGCCGAGTCAGTAATGGCCGCCAAGGGCAGAGCGTTGAACTTTTAACCGCATTTTGTTTTTTGGATAAAAGAGTAGAATAGAAAGAAAAATATAGGAGAAATATTATGGCTCGTACTGAAGTAGTTATGCCACAAATGGGTGAGTCAATCACCACCGGAACCATTACTAAATGGAACAAGCAACCGGGCGACAAGATTGATATTGATGAAATCTTACTAGAGATCTCTACTGATAAAGTTGAATCTGAAATTCCTTCCCCAATGGAAGGTGTAGTTGTTGAGCTTCTTTTTGAAGAAGGCGACACTGTAGATGTTGGCAAGCCAATTGCTTACATTGACGACGATCCAAACGCTAAGCCAAGCACTGGCGGATCTTCTGCTCCAGCTGCTAAAGAAGAAAAAGTAGAAGCTGAAACTTCTGCAGCTCCTGCCAAAGCAACTAGCTCTTCTAACGAAGGTGGACGTAGATTCTACACTCCACTAGTTAAAAAGTTAGCTGAAGAAAACGGTGTTGATCTAAGCGAGCTTGAGAACATCGATGGTTCAGGTGCTGGTGGAAGAGTAAACAGAGATGACTTCATGAGCTTTCTTGAAAATAGAAAGTCTGGTGGAGCTGCTCCAAAAGCTTCAACTCCAAGTGCTCCAAGCGCTCCAACTCCTTCTGTTCCTGCATTCACTCAGGGTGAGAGAGTTGAGATTGTTCCAATGGACAACATGAGAAAAGCTATTGCTAGAAATATGCAAAACTCTAAGCTTACAAGCCCACACGTTAACTCAATCGATCAGGTTGACATGACTAATCTTGTTAAGTTCAGAGAAGGCTTTAAGAATGAATTTAAAAAGCAAGAGGGATTCTCTCTTACTTACACTCACTTCATTCTTTACGCTCTAGTACAAGCATTGAAAGAATTCCCTTATGTTAACGCT
>JAGSHJ010000102.1 GCA_023954595.1 Bacteriovoracaceae bacterium
GTAATCTCTTTGAGTCCTAAGTCCTTTGGGATTGCGGGAATCACTGAGATGCGGCGAACGGTTTCAATGGCAGATTCATCAAGAGGTCGTTTTCCTGAAGACTTTGTAATTTGTAACTCTTTGAGTTTATTAGGATATTCAATCTTAAAGCTTATCTTAGAGGTACCAACAAGGTTCAACCTCGAAGCGAGCGGTTTCTTAAATTTATTCTTTAAAATAAGCTCTCTTATCTCACCTAAGTACTTAGCAAGCATTGCATCACTGCCACTCTCCTTATTGGATTCTGAACGATCTTCTACCCTGGCCTGTCCATCAACCGGTTTTCTCTGCTTATGCCTGGTCTTCTTGCCTTGGGCCTTCAATGGTGACTTTTTTATTTTCTCTTGAATTACTAAACGGGCCTTAATTGAGTTTTTGCCAGTATGCGTGGAAAAGCTAGATGACTCTAAGTCATCAGACAGATCGAACTTAGCTGTGCCAAATAAAAGCATCAGGTGAAGAACAAGAGAAATGGAGAAAAAAATAAAGAATTTTGTCACACTCGTACATTACCCTCATATTTGTCACGCGTAAATCCGTTTCAACGCCTATGTCTCTTGATATTAAAAGGATAACTCAAACTCCCTTTGGGCATGGAACTCTTCGGTGGAACTTGATAAGCTTTTAACAAGTTTGAAAACAAGGACATATATGCATGAAATCATAGTAGGACTGTGGGTTAAGAATAATACTGGGTACTCGAATTACCGAGATGAAATGACACCAATCTTAGTTAATGAATACGGCGGTGGCTTTAGGTATGATTTTGAAGTTTCAAAGGTATTAAAGAATGAAGAGAACCGACCAATTAATAGAGTATTTGCTATTTTTTTCAAAGACGCATCAAACATGGATAAATTCTTTAAGGATTCAAGATACATCGAGATAAAGAACAAGTACTTCGAAAGCTCAGTTGAACACACGACCATTATCTCTGAATACGATAGATAAAGTGTCTGTATTCTAGTACTTACCATCATTTTAGTCGCTTCAGGCCTACAGGTGTTAAATGTTGACCAGTACTATTTGTGGGGGTATGTTCACTTTCTCAATCTTCAAGAATGGATAGAAAATGGCAAATATTAGACTTAAATCAATTGATGAACTAGAAACTTGGAATGGCAAGGAGCTTAGAAAGCTTCGTATCACCATCAAAAATAGAATTGAAGGCTTTAAGGCAAAAGCCAAAGCAAAAGAACTTCCTGCAAGCCACCCACTAAACGGAATGGGAATTGAGGAATGTCAGTCACTTCTTACAAAAGTATTAAAAGCAGAAAAAACTCTTTATAAGGACTAATTTATAATTAGTCCTTCCCTCTAAAACCCCTTAGTTCCATATGGACTAAACTTGAAGTGGAAGTCTGATCTTCTTTTATCCACTACTGCATCTCTTATTCTATAGGCCTCTAAAACTTTATACATCTCTTTAAAACTCAACGGCTTAGTTTTAAGCTCTTGTGCTTTTTCAAGTTCAAGATACAGAACGTCTGCCACATCTTCTAAGGCAAGAAAGGTATTCATAATCTCAGGCGACATGTTAGTAGGAAAATCATTTACAAGTCCAAGCTGCGTTCTCACAACTGGTGTTCTTCGCATAAGCCAAGCTGCATAGCTCTTCATACTCATGACAAAGCTAGGTTTTAGAGAATAGTTTCTCTGCTCCATCCATTCAAACATCTTTGTAAGGGCGGCATCTTGCATTCTACTTTGTCTTAAATAATTTGGATTTCTCCACTCGGCAACTAATTCAAACCTTGGGTCAAATTCTAAATCTCCTGGTGCGAAGGTATTGAACTCCAGGTAATTGTCCTTATTGATTCCGATACCTAATTTATTTAGAAAAGGTATCGCCCCTGGATTAAACTTGGTTTTAGTAATTGGAACATCAATTCCAGCACCTTTTAGGAAGCCGTCATAAACGACCTCAGAGCAGAAGTATCTTTTTGAGTCCTTATAATCCATGCCAAAGTCGTACTGAATATTTGTTCCGGTTTTTTCAAGATGTTCATTGACCTTTTTTGCAGCAAAGCTTGCTGCACGATGCGCAAACTCTGCGTCTTTAAACCTTAGGACAACTTCTCTAGAATTATCCTGATCGATATGAGCATCGATCTCCTCAACGACAGAGCCAATTTCGATATGTGCCTCAACGGTGTAGAGTTTATTTGCTTCATCTCTGTAGACAAAACTAATATGAGAGAATTGAGCGTCACTTTTTCCAATTCGAGCAATTGCTGCAGAGGAGTACGCTTTACCTCTAGATAGAATGACATCTCCTGCTTGGAGATCATCATAATTTTTAAATTCAAAGTTTCGATTTTTTAAAAAGTATGAACCATTGCCCGTTAATGGAGTGTAGGCCTTCTCACCGTCTTTATATTCTATTAGGTAATCTTCAAAATATCTTAAGGCCAAGGTAAGATTCCTTACGGCCGAGAAACATTTCTCAGAGGCCTCAGCTCCGGGCTGAAAGTCTGCGAGATGTTTCTTTATATGAAGTCTTGAATTAAATGATTTCTCTATCATAAAATCAATTTGATCTGCAGAGTAGCCTGAGACCTTCAGATCGATTATTCCAAGGTCGAAAAAGTCATCAAAATACTTTGTGGCATCTCTATAGCATTCCATATTTCCAGTTACACCTACTTTAGAAGCTTGTTCTATTTGTGTAATTGTCTGGAGCAAGTCCTTCTCACTAGCAATTTTTCTGCTAGAAGTGTTTTGACATGAAACGGCCAACGCCATGATCGGTAGTAAAATTCTTTTCATTATTCACCTCGAAATTCTTATCGGCAGGGTTTTAGAAAACACAACCAAAAAGATCAACTACCCTACAAAAAACGAGCACTTACACACCTAAACATGGCCTAGACGACAAGGACTTAATGAATAACTGATACTAAGATTAGGGTCATGAGAGTATTGATTCCCCTTCCAAGTAAAGATTTTGACCCAACAGAGGTGGCGACTGCTTGGAGTATTCTGCGCTCTGGTTGTGAAATTGTTTTTGCGACTCCAGATGGAATTAGAGCAACTGCAGACCAAAGAATGATAACAGGAGAAGGGCTTGGTATTTTATCTCCACTTATAAGAGCGAATAAGAAGAATCTTCGATCCTTTAGTCATCTTCAAGACATGGAATACTTCCACCATCCAATTAGTTACCAAGATGCTGCGAAGCTAGACTTCGACGGCATCCTACTGTGTGGAGGTCATGCTCCAGGAATTAAAGAATATCTTGAGTCAGAAGAGCTTCAAGAGATCATCTCTAATCATATGTCGAAATCAAAACCTATAGCGGCCATATGTTATGCACTCATATTGCTCTCAAGAGCTAGAGACAATCAGGGACTCTCAGTCATTCATGAAAAAAAGGTTACTTGCCTTCCTAGGTTTAACGAAATTTTATCGCATGAAATAACAAAGAAGCGTCTGGGTAATTACTTTAAAGTCTATCCTCAAACAACTATAGAAGATGAAGTAGTAGCAGCTCTAGCAGACAGGAAGCAGCTGCGAACAGGACCACCGATAGCATTAAAAGATTCATTAAAAAGATTGTGGGCTGGATTTGTAGTCAAAGATGGAAATTTGGTCACTGCAAGGTGGGCTGGTGATGCCCACCGATTAGCAATGACTTTTAAAGAGCTATTAGTCTAGAATTTCAAGATTAAGGAAAGAAAGCTTTCGTTGCTTTACCCAAAAGCTGTCATCAATTTCTACGGTTTTGTTAACTATATTCAAGTAACAATTTCCAGTCTTGTTCCAGTAAAGCTTCTTAAATCTCCAAACTCCACGTAGTTGGCCAACTGCACATACTACATCGCCATTTTCGCCTTTGTAGATGATTTCGTTATCTGAATAAACAAGGTTCTTAACTTTGATTCTATCAATTGTAGAAGTATCATCATCATCCCAGTCCCATGCTTCCTCAACTGATTCAATCTCTACCCATGCTCTATCAAGTTCAGGGTTTGCATTGAATTCCATGTAGTAGCTATCAAAGTCTAGGTAGAAGTCTTTTCTTAAGGTAATAGTTTCGCCAAATACTGAAGTTGCTAGGATTGCTAGTGCAATTAAAGTTTTCATTATTACTCCGTTTGTTTTGTGTTAGGCGCAAACTAGAAAACTTCTCCCGAGATTACAAGTCCACTATTGATTCCTAACACAAACCTAACAAAAGTCTAAAAAACTTCCATATTTTCAGTCAATATCAGCTTGAGGGTAGATAAACCCTCGTTTTTTAAGCTCTCTTTTATTTAACCTCTCAACTGTAGCGAGGTGGAGAATGGCCTCTCCAAGGGTAACTAATGGGAGGTTGTTAACACCTATTACAATCCCATCCTCAGGGCTTGTAATCTCTATTTCAACGTCTCCTAATAGGTCTAGGATCAAGCCCACAACTTGGCCTTTTTTGACATAGGTTCCAAGTTGAACGCCCATGCGAACGGTTCCGCTATTAGGCGCTCGTAACCAGAAACTATCTTTTGCAACAATTGATTCGTATTTGGTATTTTCTACCTTTTCGTCCTCTATCATCCCAATATTGGACATAGCCTGCAATGTGCCTCTAACTCCCATTGAAATAACGTCACTTTCAAAGCGAAGTGCTTCGCCACCTTCAAAAAGAAGAATATTAACCTTCTTACTTCTGGCAGCTTCTCTTAAGGAGCCATCTCTCATGCTTGAATCTATGATAATTGGAGCATTAAAAGAGCTCGCAAAATCCATAGTGGCCTTATTATCTAGAGATGCCCTAATCTGTGGAAAGTTTGATCTGTGAATTGCTCCTGTATGAAAGTCGATTCCATGTGTACATTTGGAGACGATCTCTCTCATAAATAGATGTGCAATTCTTCCCGCCAGACTTCCGTGCTTTGATCCTGGAAAGGATCTATTTAGGTCTCTTCTATCTGGTAGGTATCGAGACTTATTTTGAAAGCCAAAGATATTAACAACAGGCAAGGCTATCAAAGTACCCTTGATATCATCAACTAATGGAGACTTGATTATTTCACGAATAATCTCAACCCCGTTTATTTCATCACCGTGAAGGGCCGCAGATAAAAACATCACAGGCCCATCTTTTTTACCTCTAATAACATGCACTGGAATTTCTAGTGCGGTAAAGTCATATAGTTCCGCAACTGGAAGCATTACAGTTTTTCGCTCTCCAGGAGCGATTTTAGTTCCATTAATTGCGAACTGTTTTTTTCTTGGCAACGTTTTACCCCTTGCTATCTTCGCGATTAGTTTTTGGTTTCGCGAGTGACTTTTCTACAAATTCAACGACAAGACCAGCAATGTCCTTGCCTGTCGCTTTTTCAATCCCTTCAAGTCCTGGAGACGAATTCACCTCAAGGATTAATGGACCTCTTTTACTTCTTAAAATATCAACTCCAGAGATATTTAATCCCATGGCCTTGGAGGCCTTAACCGCCATTGCTCTTTCTTGTGGAGTAATTTTTACTTTTTCTGCAAATCCACCTTGGTGCAGGTTGGATCTAAACTCCCCTTCAGCACCTTGTCTTTTCATTGAAGCAACAACCTTGTCTCCGATAACAAAACAACGAATGTCAGCTCCTCCAGCTTCTTCAATATACTCTTGTACCAAGAAGTTGGAATTAAGGTTTCTAAGCATTTCAATAACACTTTTTGCAGTCTTTTTATTTTCTACTAATAGAACACCCTTACCTTGAGTACTTTCCAAAATTTTAATTACACAAGGTGGTCCTCCGACTAGGGAGATCATGTCCTCTGTCATCTGAGCAGACTTTGCAAAGCCAGTTACAGGCATTCCAATTCCCTTTCGTGACATAACTTGCAGACTTCTAAGCTTGTCTCTTGATCTCAAAATCGCCTGAGAACTATTAACAGCATAAACTTGTGCCATTTCAAATTGCCTTAACACGGCCGTGCCGTAAAAAGTGATCGATGCCCCCACTCTAGGAATTACCGCTTCGTAATGATCCAGAACTCTATCTTTCATATGCACTTTTGGCATTGTAGAGGCAATGTTCATGTAACAATGCATGGGATTGATAACTTCAACTGTATGTCCCCTCTCTTGAGCGGCCTCAACTAATCTTTTTGTCGAATATAGTTTTGGTCCCTGAGATAGTATCGCCAAATTCACTTTTCACTCCTTCTTTTTAATTCTTTGGACATAAGAAAAGACTTTCCAGGGTCTACTAAAAACTCCCCTCTTATGGCCTCTCTTCCAACAAGCATTCTAAAGCCCATCATGTCTCTATTTACAAGTGTTAATTCGATAATCTTAACATGTTCACCAATTTTTAGCTTGGTGAGAATAACCGGCCGCACACTTGCAATTCCGTTGGAACTTTTCACTTTTCTGTGCTCAACGACCTCGGCTTTGGCCTCTATCACAGGCCTAGAACTCTTCTGTCTTGGGTGAATTACAAAGTGGGCAAATTCCTTCTCCCCACGCCTATAATATCTAATCTCCGAGACGTGTAATGAAGACGTTCTAGCTCCAGTGTCCACCTTAACCTTTATGGCCTCGACTCCTAATTGAGGTAGCTGTGCGTACTCTCTCCACCCCATAGTATCAATTATCTTTTTTTTCTTTATCATTTCATTCCAATTCAAGGATGACCTTTTATGATTCAAAGGCCGCGCCGTAAAGTTAATTCTATATAAGATTTCACCATATTTAAGAATAACACAATGGAATAATTCTTGCTTGTTAGGGTGAAAATTATAAGGAGGAAAACATGGAACAATTTGAACATGAAAAGAGCAATCAGAGACCTCAGGATCAAAGGTACCATCACAAGACCAATGAGTTCTACCACCGTGCAAGTGAGGCTATGGAGCTTCCACATGAGGCAGGTAAAAAGGTGGCACAATGCATATTAAGAAACATCATGAAAAGGATTCATCCTAATGAGGCAAGACAGCTTAATTCTGAATTACCCATGGATCTAAAAGAGGAATGTTCCAATTTCATTAAAGGTCCTGACAAATCTATTAATGCCGAGAAATTCAAAGAGTCCATCATCAAAGCAGCTCAAATCGACAATATTGACCCCCAAGAGGTTGCACAAAACTTCTACTCGTTTCTGGCCAACTGGATGCACGACAATGAGAGTGAACATAGAGGCGAAACCTCTGATGTTCTAGACAACCTTCCAAAAGATGTGAAAGCACTATTTGGTCACCCTGTTCAATAAGATCAATGCGCCATTCTTCTGGGTGGCGCAACAGAACTAGTTAGAACTCTCTTAAGAGGGGCCGTGATTCCGAGTCCAAAACCATAGACTAAATGGTACCCAAACCACCAACCTTCAAGGCCTTCTCTAGCAGCAACCACGCCTGGGGCAACAATAGGTAAAAATAAGTAGGTCATTACCGCCCACACTAAAGCACTAAAAACAATTCCGGCCACAACCTCCGATGAGGCACTACTCACCCTTTTGGTAATGAAGGCAAAGGTCACCCCCCATATCATAGAGAAGGCAAAGTGAGTCATCACTCCAACTATAATGACAAATAACGATCCCCTTAGGGCGGATTCTCCTAGAAAGACTCTAGAGACATTTTTCATAGGACCCCAGAAGTCCGATTCGAGATAAAATGCTCCAAAATTGGCGACTATGGCCATACAGGCCCCACCAAAAGCTCCTGCTAATATTCCGGCCTTTATTAATGTTTTAACATCATAATTTTTCATTCAAACTCCTATGCAACCAATTAAAAAAGCAAAACCAGCGCCACATACTTTGCCTGAGTCATTCACTCTTGCTAGGATCTAGGTATGCAAAATTATGAAAAAATTAATACTGTCTGTTTATTTGCCCTAACCTTCATGGCCGTTGCCTTTGTGTTGGCATTAACTAAGACGGTTATGATCCCCTTCACCCTGTCAGTCTTCTTATACCTAATACTAACGCCTTTTATGAAGTGGGTGCAGACTAGGTTTAAGCTAGCGAGATGGTTAGCACTGAGCATTACCCTATTCATATTTGTCACGCTCATCGTGGTGGTCACCTGGCTAATCTCTGGATCAATTGACTCCTTTATACAAGGGATCGATCAGTACAAAGACAGAGTGGATAATTTAAGTGCTGCAGCGGAAGTAAAACTAAAAGATTTAGGGTTTGATCTTTCAACATTTAGCCCTGGAGAGAGTGCTCAGATAACACCTCTACTTCCAACCCTTAAAAAAGTAACAACAAGTATGCTTGGAATTCTGAGTAACTCTGTGCTCGTTATTATTTTTAGTCTTTTTTTAATTACAGGTGAGAGTGTGCATGGCTCTCAAAATGAAACGATCATTAAGGTCAAAAATAGTATCGCCAAGTATGTATTCACAAAGCTTGTAATATCTCTTGCGACAGGGATTTTGAGTTACATCGTATTCCTGGCCTTTGATATCGAGCTCGCCTCTATGTTTGCAATTTTAACAGTACTATTAAATTTCATTCCTAATATAGGTTCTATCATCGCTGTATTGTTACCAATTCCAGTTGTAATTTTACAGTACACTTTTGGATGGCAATTTTTTGCAATTCTCATTCTTCTATCAGTGTTCCAAATTTTAATAGGAAACGTTTTAGAGCCAAAAGTGATGGGTAAAAGTATGGGACTTCATCCGGTTGCCATTTTATTGTCTCTGACTTTCTGGGGATTCATCTGGGGAATTCCGGGAATGTTTCTATCAGTACCGATTATGGCCGCAATGAAAATTGTATTTGAATCTTATGAATTTACCCGCCCATTGGCGGGTGTTATGGAAGGCAAGCTCGATTAAACGAGCTTGCTTAGTGATGACTTAATTCTTTGCGCAGCCTCTTTCAATTGTTCTTCAGAGTTTGCATAAGACAAACGAATGTTATTAGGACATCCAAATGCATCACCTGGAGTTGTCGCTACCATGCAGTCTTCAAGAAGGAACTCGCATAGCTGTCCAACATTTTCAATTGCCTTACCATTGAACTTCTTTCCTAGTAGCCCTGAAACATCAGGAAATAGATAGAAGGCCCCTTGTGGCACGTTCAA
>JAGSHJ010000478.1 GCA_023954595.1 Bacteriovoracaceae bacterium
AAGTTCAATGCCCACATAGCCTGGTATTGCCACTATTAATGGCACAATATAGTAAACCGCTCTAAAGCACAGTATTGCTGCTAGAACTTTTTCACTTGGAAGTGCGGGGTGGAGTTTTATAAAAATTGCTTCTAATACTCCAAGCCCTGCAGGAATTCTAGCAATGACCCCTCCCAGACTCGCACTAAGATAAGTAAATAAAACCACTCCATAAGAGATATCTACACTCAGCTCAACCATGAAAGTGTAGACTATAAATGAGGCCACACTCCATTGTGCAGATGCCAGGATTAATTGAATAAGGGCCGTTCTCACCGTAGGAAGTTTAAAAGTATTGTCCCTAAATCGAATCGTTCGTTGTTGATAAGAAAAATAGAGATATGAACAGACTGCGATTAGGCCAATAGCTGCCAATATCATTAGAACATTTGAGTCTAGAACCTCTCCAGTCCAATTTCTTTGTAAAATAATAATGAGAGAGGATAGTAAAATAAAACCGAGCCAAGTTGTAGTTACTGAAAACATTGCTACAAAACTTGTTATTTTCTTTGATATTCCCCATCCTGAATAGACTCGAATGCGAAAACCAAGCCCACCAATTAAAGCACCAAGGTTGAAGTTGAATGCATAGCTTATAAGTGCCGTGGGTATTATTCTTTTAAAACCAATATCTTGGTCTTTGAGAAAGTGAAATCCTAAATAGTCGTAGGTTGATAGTATTGAGTAATTTATCATTACTAAGACAAGCATTGCACCAATGCTACCCAGCGGAACACTACTTAACGCTACAACTACATTTTCCCAATCGATATTAGAGAAAATTTGAAATAAAAAATATAGGACAACTGCGAGAAAGGAAATTGTTATAAGTGGTAATGCCTTGGATGCAATCGATTTAAATCTCATATAGAAACCTTGCTGCAAATACTAAGAGGGCCAATGATAGAAGAATTCCTAGGTTGAAGTAGCTCTTAGGTAATGCGAACTTTATATCCACAAATGGAAGTAACCACTGAAATAGCTTTTCTGAAGTTGTATTTTCAGTGCACGGAAGGGCCACAAGGGTTTTTCCATTAGACTTTTGAAAGCCTTCGACAAGCTTTTTTAAGCTAACACTCTCTGTCCAGTCTGCCTTTAGCATCTCCTTTTTCACTGCTAGATGTTCTGCTAAAAGTTCAGATACTGCATCTCTAATAAACTCTCTCTCGTTATTATTGCTTGCCTCCATGCAGAGATTGAGCTCATTATCTACTCTGAGTGAGCGGTGATTTAAATTGGCCGAGCCTAGTGTGAAAAACATATCATCGATTGCCATGAGTTTAGAATGAACAACAATGAATTCATTTTTCTTTTTGTGGATGTCCTCGGGATACACTATTAGCAACCTATTAAAGGCGTCCTTTTTCTTTAATTTTGTGAGAATTTTATTTCTTTCTTTTATGAAAATGGCACGTTCAAAAAAACCAGGATAGGACAACGGCAAAACGATAATAACATCAGGTCCATCAAGTTCTTTCAATTTATCACCAAGAATGTTTGTAATCTCCTCGTGGGATAAATACTGGTTTTCTATGAAAATATAGTTTTTGGCCCTCTTAAGAGCATCAATATAAAAAGCTTCAATTTCCCATGCCATCTTCTTAGGGTCTGTTCGGGACAAGGCCACTGTTGAGTTAGTGAGTGTTGGTTGATGAGTAGATGGCCAAATCTTTGATCCATTTGACTCGACCTTCTTGTCAGACTTTAGGCTTAAACGCTCTTGGAGAAACTCTCTAATATCGTCATTAATTTTACCCGAGAGTACGAGCTGGACATCATGTACTGGTTGGTAAGATTGCCCATCTCCATCTATTCGCTCTTGGCTGTCAAATTTATGAGATTGGGTGTCCCAGCGACGTTTTGTTAAGTCCATTCCTCCCAGAAATGCGCATGAGCCATCAACGAGACAAATCTTTTCGTGGTAGGAAGAAAATGTGAAAGGGGTCTTATCTTGCCAATAGTGGACTTTAGAATTGGTATTGTTCCACCATCTAAATTTTGCAAACAGTTCTCTATCAAATTTAAGATATAACGCCGGTCTCCAACTAAGAATGAATACATGCAGGTGTTTATTTTTAACTAGCTTGGTAAAAAAGCTTCTTAAATCTTTCGGGTAATCTGGAGAGACATTCTGAAGTCCAACTCTTGAGTCTACTTCCCACCCGGCAACTACTATTGAACTTTTAGACTTAGGCAGTACATCAAAGAGGGCCTTGTAGTAGTTTTCACCATCGAATAAAAGTGCAAGCTTTTCAACTTGCGAAATTCTCCAACAATTGTGTCCTTTCCTAAGCAGTGGTTCCTTCATTTTACTTC
>JAGSHJ010000191.1 GCA_023954595.1 Bacteriovoracaceae bacterium
ACTTCCACTTTCAATATTTACAACTTCAGTTTGATCAAATATTGAACTTCCTAAAATTTCCTTAAAGTTCTTACTAAATCTAATTAGATCTTCTCGTGCCTCATTATAGATAGCCCCTCCTCTAGAGCTTATGCGCTCTTCACAGATATTAAGTGGGCAATCAAAGAATAATACTATATCTGGCTTGTCTCGATTTTCGAGGAAATCAATAAATTTCTTAGTGTTTTTAGGTCCCAAAATATGCCAATAACTTGCTAATGAAGTGAGGTAACCTCTATCAAACATAACTACTTCTGCAGTCGTCCCCTGTATCTTCTTTCTACAGTGACGATACCTCTCAGCAAATACTAAGGCTCTAAAAGGCCATACATTTTTTATAAAATTAGGACTCAGCTCCCAGCAGCGATCTAAAACAGTATCATTTGATGTAGTTGGTTTTACAATTCTTGTCTCAATGTCATACTGAGATAGAATTCTCTCTACATTATAGGCGGCGGTTGATTTACCCGACCCGTCTAACCCATCGATCTCGATCAATATCTTCATCAACCCTCTCTTTTAAGTAGTCATTAAATTCTTTAAAAATTTTAATTAATTCATTTTCTGAACGGCTTTTTATGATATCGAGAGCATTCACCTCTGGAATCCCACCGGCTAGGCAAGCCCTAAAACGCCCATTTACCAATACCCTTATTGGAGAAATCCCTTCTTTACATGAGCTGCTCTTTTCGCAAGTAGAGCATTGGTTGTAAGGTAAATGCTTACCTACTTCACTTGCACGTAAAATTATATTTTGTTTTTCATTCTTTAAAACAATTATTTTTTTAGCAATTGGATCAAATTCATCTGCAATCCAATGCTCACTTTCAATCCCTCTCTCCTTGAAGTAATCATAGACATCAAAGATACTCAATCTATTTCCTAATTGAGGTAGCACCACAAGGGGACGATCATATTTATGAACAAATTTAATGGTATTCTCTAGATTGGAAAAATCATTCTTATCTTGAATAACGGTATTCAACTTATCTAAAAGACCAATACTTGCAGCGCTCTCAATTGCATCTAAAGCTTTTGTGAAATCACTTCTTTTCCCATTTTGTACGGAATTGAAATAATTAAAGTCAGCAGAATAGATAGATATATTCACTCTACTCACGCCAAGCTCTTTTATTCTTCTAATATTTTTCGATATATTAAAACCATTAGTAATGATAGATAAATCATTTGGCCTATTGCTGCCTATTGCTTCTACAACATCTAAAAAATCAGGTCTTAAAGAAGGCTCACCTCCGCTGATCTTAATTTTCTTATATCCAAGACCTATAGCGGTTCTGGTTAAAAAACCATAATCTTTTGCGGTTAGGATTGAGCTCTTATCAATATTGCCCGTTCCCATTCCTTCGTTATGACAGTTTGGACAAGCTAAGTTGCACTTATTAGTTATCCCTAGCCTTAAATAAGAAAGCTTGTTAGCTATCCCTGTTTTCTCTTTTGACATTAAATTTACCCTCTGTTTAACCTCATATCGGTTTGAGCTAAATAAAACTTGAGTAAAAAAGTCACCTTAAATCCATCCTAACCCTAATTATTTCAATAGATTGAGAGCTCAGAAATGATCTTTTTGATACTCATCAACTTTCTATAGACTCCCGGTCTGTGCTTAAATCGCTTGAGACTTTTCCTATAACGAAGAAAAAACATAAAGGTCTCAGCAAAATCTTCACAAGGTGCTGATAAAGCATATGAAGAAACATAGTCATCGAAGTAAGGCGAATTTTCGAAAGCCGATACTTCATATTTTCTAAACAACTTATATAAGCTTTGACCAAGTTCATCTTCATCCCAGTATTCAAGGCCAAAGGTATTCACGAACCATTTTTTTTCAAAAAGCTCAGGGTCTACGACTGTCCATGCGTGAGCAAACTCATGTCTTATAGTGTCGACCAAGGTTCCACCAGGAGTGTAGGCCTGAACCGGGGCATACTTTGGTATATAGATTACCCCTTCCTCATAACCTAAAGCTTCATCGAAAAAACCTAATCCACTATCATAGACATACCCCATTTCACCTAACAACGAAGGAAGAGGGCTTTGAACAAGATCAACCTCTCCTAGATAATAATCTTCAAACCATAGACCTATCTCTTCAAGTTCAGCTTGGACTTTTACAAATGATCTACATAACTCATCAAACTCTATCTTCTGATTCCCAATCATCATTTACTCCTTTGTTTCTTTTTAGGTTTTGGTTTATTACCCTCTTGCCTTTTATGATATGGACATGCCACCCTCATTCCTCCGTCAATAATAAGACTAGAGAGAAATCTGCATAAAGGACAAAATGGATTCTCTGGTATACTTGGTAATGGCATTACAAACTCCTAGTTAAGATGAAGTTAGCCTTCCATGGACAAACTACATCATTAAAAAATTGAGATTACGCAGGTGAAAATGCAAAATCAGCTGCTCCATTCTTTTTCTCAGTAATTACTATCGTTAAATGAGAAGCCGCGTATCCTGACAATGCCCCTCCCACAACTCCAGCTGCTATGGCCCAAGGGCCTCCCCACCAATAAGCTCCAGCGAGAGCCCCAAGACTAGCTCCACCAAATGTACAAACTCCTTTACGGACCCCAGAAGGAGAGAAAGTCTCGATGGTAACCTTGTACTTATCAAAGAATTCCTTTATGGCTTTAAGAAACTCTTCAATTAAATGAGCCGCAACCTGGTAGATTACTTGTTTACCAGCGTTCCGAGCAGCTTCACCAGACTTGAAAGCTTTTTCAAATTGACTGGCCTTAGTAATACGAACATTTTTCTTTTTCATTTTTTCCTCCAAATGAAAATGCCTCAAGAGGCGAGTTGAAGTACCTTTTTAGGTACTCCTTTATTAGATATTATGGTTAAAGGAATCTGAAACTGATGATCAAAAACAAGAGAGATGTCTTCTCCATTAATTGTTACTGTATAGAAGGCACAGTTCCCAGGATCTTTCTTTGAAACACCTCGAAAAAGCCCATGACCTGAAAGTATTTGATCAGCAAGTTCAAAAACCTCGAATTCACTTAACCAAATTCCCTTTCTCTCCATTAAGCGAAGCTGAAAGTGATTCATCTTTCCTTTTAATATAAATTTACTAAATTTAATTAGTTCCATTTTTTAGCCTCTTCTAGTTACGCCGCCTCAGGTCCATATTTCAGCCGAAGCGGTACAAGCTTCCCAACTTCTTTCGTTGCCACGGCCAAGCCAACAGGAACAACTGCTGCTTCGCCATAGTCCTCTAGATCGTAATCTTCAACATCGCTTGCTGCCCTGTAGGAAGGGAGATCGAACAAGACCAATTGAGCCTGATTCAACTCCCTCACAAATCTCTTAGTTCTTCGTTTTGGAAACATAAGTAATCCCTCCCTAAAGACTGACGAAAATCGTCAACCACTCACCCAGTATGCTGCACTATGTCTCAAAAATCAAGATTTTTTTCCTGTGAAAATAGAAAAAACAACGGTAGATCCTTCTAAATATGTATTATTAAAGTCAAAATAATAAAAACCGATACTTAGAGATAACTATGAAAAATAACAAGAAAACCCCTAAAAAGACCCCGATGTCCGATGAGGACCGACTACTTGTAAAGCAATGGACAGTATTCTTTCTTTCTGAAATGAAGGCGGTAGGAGTGAAATATAAAGACATAGCTGATGTTCTAGGGGTCAAACCTAGAACCCTATCTGGATGGAATGATACTTACGGCCAGGACTCAGATGATTTTGATGAGTTATCTTTAGAGAAACTTGAAGAGGTTTTATCTGAAAATAATGTGACAATTAAAGACGTAAAAATACCAACCAAAAACAAGTTTATAAAACTTGGGCTCATGAAACTACAATTAACTAACGCTAACCCCCTAATGCTTGGGAACCTTTCCTCAGGAGCAATCGCCAAAAGCCTAGTTTTTCCGGCGATGGGTTTATCCTTGATAGGCGGTCTATTTAATGCTGTAGTGAACGAAGCCTCCAATAAAAAAGGGGACCCTATAAAGAAGCTAGAAAAAGAAGGCTCAAAAATGAGCTGGGACGAAATTCTGCTCTTTCTAGATGGTACAATCCCTAGATAACCCCCCTAACGAACTCAGCCATTTCTCAATAAAATAAACGCCAATACTCTTAAAAGACCTTTTACAACATCCCCTATCGAGGCCATCATTTCTATGCTTACAAAATCCTCCATTTCTACTCCTTGTCGCTAAAGGGCGAACATTAAAATATCGACGATTATCTTTATAATAAGTATTACTAATTCCATACTCAACTCCAGTATACTAGTTTAACAATGCCAGCTTTTTTTGATCATGCTTATATTTGAATATTATAGGACTTGTAATTCCAATATTTCTTAAGAAAGCCCTAATAGCTTTTTCAAAATCAAGCCTCGCTAGCCTTGTGTAACTCCCCCCTTGGTCAATTTTTACTTTTTCTACTAACTTAGAGCGAAGTTCTTTTCTTAGTTTTCTCGTCACAGACTTTCCACTTCTACTCTCTAAACGAACAAGACCAATATCACATTCGACAGGAGCCGAAGTATCGATTTCTACGATTTCATTATCAAGCCTTGGTAAGTCTGCCATAACTATAACTTCATTTTTATTCCCTGGGATTAACTCAACCTGATTAAGATCTGTGACATATTGAACATAGTTTTTTTCTGAAAAATAACTGCAGCTTGTTCGACCAAAATTTATCCCCATAATAATCTTATCCGACTTAGCAGAGTGTCTTAACTCAACCCTTTGTTTACCTACTACCAATTTGGAGTTTCCTGATCCTAATTTATGCCTAAGAATTTTTGTCTCACTCGTATAATCCTTAGAAACTATCATCTTATCAGCTACCGTATTAAAAACCTTATTAACTCCATCGACCGTTCTCTCTACTGCGATAGGGATCTCATTTGGTGCAATCCTCATAATTGCAACAAAGAGCAAGCACAATACACCCAATACACCTAATAATTTTGATACAAACATTATGTACCTTAAAACTACATTTACAATTGCTACTTCTTTCATTTTTAATCTCCTTTTCTTACGCATGCCTTAAGGCAAGTTTTAATAAATCTCCTGATCTTTCATCTGTAATCTCATCTTTAAAAACTATGTTTACATACTTGAAGCCATGATTATCTTTCATAATCTCCTCAACCTTTTTCCTAGCAAATAATTTAGCTACTAAAATATAGCTCGCACTATCCATGGATAGCTTTTCAATGGCCCTTTCTCTCAGGCTTCGCCTTAGTGTTCTTCTTAAAGTTTGTCCACTGCATGCGCTAAATCTTAAGTACCCAACACTCACATTAACTTCAGCACTAACATCAAGTTCAATCGTTTGTTGATTAAGCCTTGGTTTCGGAACTATCAGATCGATGGAATCTCTTGAGATAGATTGAACAGAGATCTCGCTTAGAGAAATAACATGTTGGCAATTACAACGAGGCCCAGTGTAGACAGCGATAGTGCTACCTAACGGTATTCCAAATTTAATCTTTCTTGATTCAATTCGCTCCGACAACCCAAACTGTTGAGTTGAAACGATCATCTCTGCATCGCCTTCTTTTAAGTCTTGATATATCGCTTGAATTTGACTGTTAAAGTCCTCTGTTAAAAATAGTTCCTTCGCCATTCTATTCATGACGAGGTTAGTGCCCTTTACAAAAGAGCACCCTAAATTTGCCAAAAATCCAGGAAACCTAATTTGCACTATTTTAAGCAGGAGAACTCCAGAGCTTCCCCAAAGTATTACGTTGAAAATTGTTCCGATATTATCCATAGCCATGCTCCTTTCTTATCTCCTGAAAGTAGCATTTGCCTTTATTCAAAGCCAGATAGAGTGTAAAAATGAAAGGGGTGACTTAAATTTAAACAAATTCCCATCTTTTTAAAAAATCACTCTTCGCATCATAAGCACTTGTTTTTAA
>JAGSHJ010000080.1 GCA_023954595.1 Bacteriovoracaceae bacterium
GATCAGGAGAAACATCCTTCTAACATGTGCTCACAGTGTGGAACACATTGAAGGTGGCAGAGTCTTTTGGGATGCCCAGTACAGGCCAGAGTCTAAGAACTTTGTCTCTTTTAAGAAAGTGGTTATGCATCCAAGGTATAATCAAAAAAAGTCTAACTACGCAAATGACTTGGCGGTCATCATCCTCGATGGAAACCTGCCTAGTAAGACCAGGCCTGCCAAAGTCTATAAAGACACACGGAAAGTACGCGAAGGAATGCAGGTGCACAGACTCGGCTTTGGCGCTCGTGATGGTATTAATTGTAGAACCTGGACTAATCCTGAAGTAGAAGGCTATTGCAAAAAGACTATGAGTTTTATTTGTAAGGATGAGCGAGGAGTTGTTGGTGATTCTGGAGGGCCTTTATTTTTTAAAGAACAAGGAAAGTACCAACTGTTCGCTTTGCATTCTACCAAAGAGGGTGAGGATCGAACTTACACAGTCTCAGTGGCCGATCACATGAGCTGGATTCGATCTCAGCTGACTCTTAGAGAGGTTTAGTCTTCCATACATAGGTAGACTGTCTCAGGTGTCGCCCCATGCTCTATAAGAGATTCTTTGAGCTTATTTAAAATCCATGCACGCATGCTTCTTGGATATCTAACTATATCTTCTGAGCTTTTAATAAATTGAGCGCCAAACATAGGACTTTTAGGATAATTCTTTTGAGCTTCGTGAAATACTTGTGGTGTGAAACGCACTACTCCTAGGGAGAAGTATGAGATGCTCTCTAGTGATGCACTTTGTGCTAGCTCTTTAAATAGTTGGGCGTATTCTTCGAACACATCATTATGATAAATTACCGGGTCAAAGTGTATCCCAATGTTGTGGCCTTGTGTTCTTGCAACTTCAATTGCTTTGATGCGTGCCTTGAGTGGAGGTGTTTTTAGATCACGCTCTTTGACTGCTCTTTCTGGTGAGAGAGAAAAACTTGCATAAACATTCTCTAGTGGCTCAAGCTTTTCAAGCCTTTTAATATTTACAGACTTTGTTCTAAGTTCGAGTTTTGCTTGCGGGTTCTTTTTGAAAAATTCCCAATATGCTTCTAGCTCACCTGTAATGTGGGATAAGGCCAATGAGTCGGAGAATTCACCTGCATGAAACCAAATTGTCTCATTTGGATGAGCATCCACAACCTGTTGCATCTCTTGTGCTATCTCGTCATGATTTAGGAATAAAACAATATCAGGGGTGTTGAAATAGCCTTGTAGGTAACAGTACTCGCACTCATAGATACAGTTATAGGCATGAATAAAGTAGAAATGCTTCTCTCCGGCAAGGCCATAAGCATTGGGTGCTTCTTTTACGAGATGGCCTTTCTTTTTAGCGAGAAAGAGATTTAGATTTGTACGCTTTGATAGGTAAGGTTTTTTTGTCCTACCCCAAACATCATCATAGCTTTTAAGATACTTTACAGTTGATGACTTAAAGCGATTAACAATCTCTGAAACTTTTGCAGTATCTCTAATGTCCTCTTCAATGAAAATATTTTCAAACATCTATAGATCCATTCCAGATCTTTTCAAAGTCAGAGAAGTTTAATGCCTCTGATAGCTTTGAAAGGTTCTCAATATTTTTTTGATCGTTGATTTCCATTTGAAGGGTGAATTTTTTCTTTTCAAAATTTTTATCGAATAAAAGAGTTGCACCTATTTCTTTCGCGGGCATTGAGAGCTTTTCAAAAGATTCCTTTGTTGCAAGCTTTACAGGGTTTAATCCAAGCTCCATCCTCTCAAGGAGAAGATTTGCTTTTTGTTTGGAACTGTACTTATCACCGAGTGAGTTTAGAAAATCTGTGGCAAATGTTTTGTGATCAAAATTTGTGTTGAGACTTAGCGAGTCGACAAGCTTTTGATACTTGGCCTTCTGGGTAAAACTCATCTGGATCGGATAGCTTATAGAGTCGTCAAAAGGTGTCTCATTGTGTTCTAGTCCAAGCCAAAACTCTAGAAGAGTTGTTGAGAACTCTAAGGCCTTTTGTTTTAAATCAAAACAGTCTGTCTGTTCACCGGCCACATCGGAAATTAATTTATAAGATCTCAATTCCACACCCGCTGCCGCACAAGTTTTGGCAACTGCCCATACTTCACGATCAACAATTGGGGCAAAGTTTGAAAGCTCAGATGCACTTTCGTTAGTTAAGACTCTCTCACTTGAAGTGATTGTGTCCTTTGCGTGAGCAGACTCAGAAAGAGTGAAGCTTTGAAACTGCACCTTTTGTGTGAAGTTGTACGCCGTTTTCACCTCATATACTTTACCAAGCTCAATCTTTTCACTTAAAGATCCAGCGATCCCAATATTAAAGGCACGTGATATTGGATATTGTCCAAGAACAAGGCCTAATTTAGCAAAGACTTCGTATATTCCTTCCCCAGTTATTAATAAGAGAGTATTTTCTCCTACGTAGAGACCTTGAGTGTCCTCTGAGGCCTTCAGGGATAACCGCTTTATAAATTGTTGCGCCTCACCTCGGTGGGCAAATATTAATAAATCCATGAGACATTACTAATAAGATGCAGGCCCAATGTAAAGGCGATTAAGGCTTTTTGACGCGCACTCAATGTGATAAAGAATGCTTATGAAGACTATTGATAAATTAGGTAAAAAAATTGGGGCCTTGGGCTTTGGCGGAGCTGCGATAAGCGGTGAAGGAAAAGGCTATGGCTTTGGCGATATTGATGAGTGCAAATCTATTGAATTGCTTCTTAAAGCATATGATGAAGGTGTGAATGTATTCGACTTCGCTCCCATTTATGGGCATAACCTTGCGGAAGCTAGGGCCGGTAAGGCATTTAGAAATCATCGCGAAAATGTCTACTTGGTTTCAAAGGCCGGTGTTGATTGGCATGATAATGGCCGTGTAAACATGAGCAATGATCCTAAGATTGTTATGAAGATGTTGGAACAAAGTCTAAGAAACTTTCAAAGTGACTACATTGATATCTATATGATTCACTGGCCGGATCCGCGGGTTGATATCCGACGCCCCCTAGAAGTTCTCTACAATGCTCAGGAGAAGGGCAAGATCACTCACATTGGTCTTTGTAATACTAATGTTGAAGACCTTCAAAAGGCCAAAGAGGTGTGTCCAGTTGATGTAATCCAAATGGAGGCCAATCTATTCAATCAAAACACAATTAAAAACCTTGAGATTCATGTTCAAGAACATATGTTGACTCTGGGTTGGGGAAGCTTTGATAAAGGTATCCTTACCCAAACAGTTGATGAAGAAAGAAAGTTTGATTCAAGTGACTGTAGAAGTTGGGCCCCATGGTGGAAAAAAGGAGACTGGAAAAAGAAAGTCCAGTTTGTTGAAAAGGTCTCTAGGGAGCTAGGACTAGAAAAGGGTGAGCTTGCTCATGCTGCTATTAATTGCAGTCAAGAATTAGTTGATGTCTCTTTATGCGGAATGAAAACATTTGAGCACCTCGTAAGGAACAAGGACTTTTTAGGACGCCCATATTCTCGACTTGAGGAAATTCGATTTGAATTCTCCACTTATTAGCGTAATCATTCCGGTATTCAATAGAGAACAGTTTATCTCTAGAGCAATTGAAAGTGTTCAGGCACAGAGCTTTAAAGACTGGGAACTCATAATTATTGATGATGGTTCAACAGATTCAACCTGGGATGTAATTGAAAAATATACTCACATCGAAAACATTCGAGCATTCAAACAGGCCAATAGTGGGGTATCTAGTGCCAGAAACTTTGGCGCACAAAACTCGAATGCCAATTGGTTGGCATTTCTAGACTCTGACGATGAGTGGCTGGAGCATAAACTTCAAAAGCAAGTTGCTTTAATCGATCAAGGGCATCCTTTGATTCACGGAGAAGAAATCTGGATCAGAGATGGTGTTCGAGTAAATCAACCTAAAGCGTATAAGAAAGGCGGGGGAGATCAATTTATCCCAAGCCTTAAGCTGTGCTCCATTTCTCCTTCTACCGTACTGATAAATAAAAAAGTATTTCTAGAGCTTGGTGGCTTTAGAGAAGACTATCCAGTGTGTGAGGACTATGACCTGTGGCTTAAAATTACATCTTTATACGAGGTTGGTTTAATAGATGGGCCGTGTATCAAAAAATACGCAGGCCATGAGGACCAACTGTCTTTTAAATTTAAGGCCATGGACTACTGGCGTATAAAAAGCATGAAGTGGGTTATAGATAATAGAGATCTAGATCCCGAACGCGCACAAAAGCTTAAGGCCGTATTGTTTAAGAAACTGAATATATTGGAGAAAGGGTACAGGAAGTATAACAACCTGGAGAACCTACAAGAGATTCTCCAGATTCGTGAACAAGTCTTTGGTTAATTACATTTCGTGGGCCATTCTACGTTTCTTAGGACGGTAGTAATGGCGTGGATTGTAGCCGTTAAAATCTGCAATCTTTGTCATGTAGATACAAGCATAACGCTCGATTTGTGAAGCAAATACACTTGGCTCAGCTCCAGCTCTCATTACTTCACCCCAGTATGGGTTAAAGTGTTTTTCATATTGCTTGATCTGCTTTCCAATTTGGCGATCTATCTTTTCTATTTCATCAAACTTAGCTAGAACTTCATCTTTAGCTACGGACTGTTTGAATTCATGTTCTTTGGCGTATAAATCATCCACTTCTTTCTCTAGGGAAATCTTTTGGGCCATTAGATTGTCAATTTCAATACTGTATTCTTTTGTGCTTTTGTAGGCCTGAACTTCTTGATCGAGTTCTTCAATTACAAGAGCTGTTCTCCAGTCGCAAGATTTTTTAAGACGTAGGATGTCTCCGTAGATGTGGTCTCCTAAATAGAGTATTTCATCACCCTTAAGACCCATATCCGCTTGAAGCTTTAGAGCATAACCACCTTGGAAAATTCCAGGTTCAATTTTTTTGTCCCAGTTCTCCATCATTGCTGTTTCAGGATCTACTTTTAGAAATGGTAGCTTCTCTGTGAAAAACCTTGGCTTTGCAGCAAGGGTGACTGTTAGTTCAAACAGGTCTGACCAGTGCTTATGATTTTTTAAGAATGGAGTGATCGTATGATCTAGTAGAGCACGAGTGTAATTATAATCAGAGTTAGTAATTATCCAAAGCTTCTTACCATAGGTTACAAATCTCTCAAGGGCCTCAACTGTTTCTGGATCCTTGATCACGTACTTATCTAGATCTGCTGTAACAATATCTTTTAATGATCCGTCTCTGTGAACCATGTCTACCGATCTTAGAACGTCTGCAGCTATCTCTTGGTATGGAGGAAGGTCTAATTCAGGTTTGTTGTCTTTAAGATCCACAAGTTGAGCAAATACAACTGTAAAAGCAATAGAGAAGGCCGTATCAATACTAAGATATCTCTCTTCACTTAGATCTACACTTGAGCCCTTGTAGATTCTTTGCTGTTCTCTGTAAGTTAGCTCTCTGCCGCCATGGTAGGCATTCTTAATTTTGTTATAAAGACTGACCTTGATGATGTTTCCGTATTCCATATCAACGATAAGACCACGAACGGCCTTAAGAAAGTCAAATTCAAACTTTTCAATTTCTAAAGGGTAGTTCAGTTCAGTTACAAGCTTTCTTATTGTCTCGTTGAACGTTAACTCTTCAAATACATCACTATGATAACGAACCAGTGTGTGGTCCATGTCAAAGCCAATTGCCTTGATGTGCTTCATATTTAATACGCGATTGACATATATTGCCATAAATTACCTCATTTCAGCTATTTAACGTTGTCGATTCTCTCGTGTTCTATATAAGGAGTCAATGCTTGGGATGTTAAACGAGTAAGTAGATGTAAGAAATGCTGGAAATGGTGCAAATCTTACAGGCCTTGTGTCTCTTAGCTGTCAGAATGGATCATTAAAGTTAGTTTATGGCCTGTGAAATAGGGGAAATCATTCATGAAACAATTTACAATTATTCTTTTGGCCACATCTTTTGCCTGTCATGCAGGAACAGCTTCACCATATGTTGTTTATGGGGAAGATGACAGAATTGAGGTGTTTCAATCTTCACCAAAGCTTCAGAAGTTGGCGAACTCTACGGCCGGGATGATTGTGTCCAATAAGTTAGTACCAGTTAATGGTAATATAATGCTACCTCCATATACCCTAAGACAAGATACAGGTGTCTGTGAGGGGGAGAAGTTTAGCGAGCAGGCAACACCATTTATTTGCTCTGGATTTCTAGTAGGGCCAGATCTTCTAGTAACTGCTGGTCACTGTGTACCTAACGAAGCTCGCTGTGAAGACGTAAGCTGGGTGTTTGATTTTAAAGTAGACCCTGTTACCGGTAAAACACCGGTACTTACTAAGAAGGACAATGTTTATAAGTGTAATAAAGTCATTGACGCGAAACTTTTTAATACTCGTACGAACAAATATGACTATGCTTTAATCCAACTAGATAGAGTAGTAGAAGCTCGTGCGCCATTAAAGCTAAGATCTAGCGGAAAAGTAAAAACAAACACTAAGATTACAGTTATAGGTCACCCTTCAGGGCTTCCAACAAAAGTCGCCTCAGGGGCAAAGGTTGTTGCAAATGATAAGCAAAACTACTTTGTAGCAGATCTCGACACTTTTGGTGGGAACTCGGGTTCAGCTGTATTTGATTCAGAAACCGGTACTGTGGAAGGTATTCTTGTTAGAGGTGCTAAGGATTATGAAACCGTGGATAAATGTGCTGTAGTCAACACAACAACACAAGAAATTACAAATTTTAGACTCTATGGAGAGTCCGTTACTAGAATTACAGATATTGCGACATTAAAATACAGGTGGGAGCTTCTAGAGGCCGCAAAGTCTGGTGATATTAAAACTGTTAAACTACTTCATAAAATAGTTCCGTATTTGAATATGGTTTATGACAACTCTAAAAACTCAATTGTTCATATCGCCGCAAAAAATAATAGGTTCGCTTTACTCAAAGAACTTGCAGCTTTAGGTGTTGATTTGGATGTAAAAGATCTAAATGGAAACACTGCGCTTCACCTTGCCGCTAAAGAAGGCTCTGTAGAGCGTGCACTAGCTTTAATCAAACTTGGAAGCTCAAGCCTTGTTAAGAACAATAAAGGTTTGAGACCAATAGATATGGCGAGCTACCTTACAATAAATATTAAAATAATCTTAGATAAAGCTCTTAAAAAAGAACTTAGCTCTAATAAAGAAGCGCTTGTACTGGCACGTGACTAGGCATTCGCATTCAAAAGGTTGGGAACACAAATAAGATTTTGTCTTCCCGACCTTTAATTTTCTTGCGTCTTTGAAAAATCTTTCTTAGGATTAATTCACCTAAAAACGTGGGGGTTTAGCTCAGCTGGGAGAGCGCTTCGCTGGCAGCGAAGAGGTCAGGAGTTCGATCCTCCTAATCTCCACCATTAACTCATTGAAATCATTACATACAATCATCCATACCGATTTATAAGACTTCGGCTTAAGTCTTTTTAAAAGTCCTTAAAACATCTATAAATATAGGAATTTTTCAGCTCGTGAGCTTCTGAATATTGAACCATATAGCTTTCTATAGGGTCTTACCCCAATCATACTAAAAGAACATTTGTGAAATCTCGCATTGGGCCAGTCTACAGAATAGAAGCGCCATTAGCTCATAAAATGATTAGGATCAAATATTCTCATTGTAATGTTTATATGATTGTTGCTTTGCGGCACATTTTTTTGTGTGGTGTGTTAGGTTCGTTCTACTGAGAACTTTACGACGATCTCTCGGAAAGAGATGTGCATTCGGTTGTGTGTTACAAACTCAAGATTGAAGAAAATGGTCTGGGTGACAAAGCTTAGGGATGAAAAATAAGATTAAATCTTGATCATCAAACCTAGTTTTTTTTGAACAAGAAATATAAAGACACAGAATTAATATAAATAGTTTGAAATAAAACCATTACTTTTTTGAACGGAGAAAATTATGAAAAAAATATTAATTGCAACGACACTTTTGATGTCTATGCCAGGTTTTTCATCTGAAATCTGCGGTGGAGAGCGATTAGCTACACCAAGTGAATTTAACAAAGAGCATAATCCTGAGATTAAAAATTATGAATATGCTATTGAGAAACTTAAAGCATCCTCGAGTTCTCTTGTTATAGAAAATGTCGAGGGTACAGAGATTATTACGACTGAAATCAAAATTGAAATTGAAGGACACCACCCAGAGTCTGGAAAAGGCTGTAAGGTAACCCTAGAAAAAGAAAAAGAATTCCACAAAAACTATAAGCTTTTTACTGATGACAGTCTTTTTATTGGTCCTGACTGGGTGACCGTTGTTTTTAAAGAGATAAACTTAAAGCTAGATTACGGTGCGACTATCACAGCAGGAGAGAAATCTTTGGGTAGGCTGAGCAATATGAATAAATATAAATCACTTAAAAAAAATGGTGTTAAAATTATAAATTCTAGTGTTACACCATCTTGGTTTTCTAATAGAACGATATCGAAGATTACATACCCACAGAAAAACCAAATGCTCGTTGAAGTTGAAGCGATACCACAACTTGGTGGCGGCTCAGAAATGTATCCTGCTCTAGAGGCTGCGACTGAAGTATGTTTAATCGATTTAGACTAGTTAACAATTCAGTCCCTGCGCACTAAAGCAGGGACTTAAAATAAAATCCACTTCGATCACGAAAGATCGTCTTTGTAATCACGGTTTGATGAACATTTTTTGAAAAACAGAGAAACTATAAACACGGTTTGGATATAAGCCATTATCAAAACAAGCAGGAGTATATTATGAAAAAACTATTGATTGGATTAACGGTTCTAGTCTCATTACCTTCTCTAGCTAAAACCTTTCCACAAGTTGAATTTAAAAATGGTAAAAAAGCTTTTATAGATTGTTCCTATGACCCGGTTGAAGCGTGCAAGAGAATTGATTCCTCCTACACCTATGGAAAGGATGTTGAGTGTAAAGAAATGAAGCCTTCAGTCCTGGCAGAGTCTGTGGATTTTATCCGTGCCGTTGGATATGATTTGTTTGTAAACACTGGGGGGGAATTACTGAACCTTGCATCTTACTCGGTCGCGGGTATGGCTTTGGTAAATACAGATCCATGTAAAGGAACCGGAATTTATTCACCGGAACGATCTCAGTGCCAAGTAGGTCCTGAAAGCCCGGAGGGGAAAGTTGGTTCTATGAAGATATCTATTGTTCACTTAAATGAAAGGGGAACAGAGTGGGGTTATACTCGTATCCTTGAGCCAGGTAGCGGAAATAGTGAAAATGTAATTTCAAGTATCACTTGTGAGAAATAAATAACCTAGCTTTCGATTAAGTCTCTGTTTTGAAAAGGAAGAGACTTGAAACATATTTCACTAGCTATCGATTAAGTCTCTGTTTAGAAAGACAGGGACTTAAAATAAAATCCACTTCGATCACGAAAGGTCGTCTTTAAAATCATGGTTTGATGAAAATTTTTAGAAAAGCAAAGAAACTATAAACAAGGTTTGGATATAAACCATTATCAAAACAAACAGGAGTATATTATGAAAAAATTATTAGTAGGATTAACACTTTTAGCTTCGATGTCATCTTTTGCATCTGATTGCAGTATCTCTATAACAGGAATAAGTTCAGACGAGCCTTCCGTTACTGAAGTCGCAACTAAATCATTAATTAAAAAAGGGTACGTTGTTTCAGAGAATGCAAAGTTTGAATTGGATGTTTTTGTTTACTGTTTTCAAGGTCAAGAAACTTGTGCTTCAGAGGCTAAACTCATAGATAGATCGAAGGAGTTTAATTCAGTACAGGATTTACGTAATATGAATGAACCTTTATTTGGTAAAGCATCGAAAAAAAATGCGTTAGAAACATCCCTATCTATGGTGCCTCGCTGTAAATAATTGTCTAGTTAACAATTCAGTCCCTGCGCACTAAAGCAGGGACTTAAAAAAAATCCACTTCGATCACGAAAGGTCGTCTTTAAAATCATGGTTTGATGAAAATTTTTAGAAAAGCAAAGAAACTATAAACA
>JAGSHJ010000247.1 GCA_023954595.1 Bacteriovoracaceae bacterium
ACCTAGGTCTACAGACGAGAGATTGTTTGATGAACTATCATTAGGACTGTTTTCAAATCTCCAATAGCCTTCAAGAAACTGGGTCTTATCGGAGAGTATATTTCTTAAATCTAGATCTGAATGAAGTTTGCTCTTCAAGGCCAGAGTCTTACTTGCTTCATCGTAATGAGTACCGTAATGACTTCCTTCCAAAAAGTCTGATTCGGACTTTAGGAAGTCTATACTTGCAAGCTTTGCACTCCCGTTTGAAAACTGAACTTTGTTTTTATCAAAGGTGAAGTCACTTGAATCTTCAAAATTCCAGCCAGCTCGAATACTAGGTGTAGGACACTCTCCGTTTTCCTCTCTTTGGGCTCCAGGGCAGAAGTTTGAGTTTGCAAGACGTTCTAATTTATCGAGTGCTTCAAACTCGCAACCGTAGATAAATCCAAAAAATAATATCATTAAGAGTGTTTTCAAAAAACTCCACCTTTAAATTTCCTAACACCTTCTATTCGGAAATACCGCCGATTGAATTAAAAAAATTTTAACACAATACCAAAGAACTAAGGTACTTATGCAGTAGAGATCAAAGAATTTAGTAGGTTAGCTTTAAAAATGGATCTGAAAAACCGAATAGATAATAGAGCTTAAATGCCCACAAATAGAGGAAGCCTATTTGACCTGTGAAGAAAGCTTTAATCATTTAGGTAACCCACAGATACTTAGGCGGAAAATGACTGGACATATTAAATGAAACATTTAAGAAGTATAACTCTATTCATAGTGACCTTAATACTAAGTAGCTGCTTAGACAGACTACCTGAATCTATAAGTAGCAACTTCTGTCCTGGGACTCGCCAAGAAGATGGTTCATGCCCTGTAGAGCTAAGAAGTGACAGCTGGAGCTTTAATACCGCAACTAACTACTCCTACGATACAAACTATGTAGAGATCACTTCAGATGCAGCAACACTTAAAAGTGTGGATCAACAACATTTAGGTGCGGACTTTAACAACGGGACCCATGCAGGTACATTTCTTGATTCCAATAACAACCTCACCTTGGGAAACAAGTTCGCTGAATCAATAGACTTAAGAAATATACTATCCGATAAGACCCAGTTTCTTGAAGGTTACTGGAGATTTGAAAACAGCCCCAATAATAGTTCATCAAACAATCTCTCGTCTGTAGACCTAGGTACTCCAAGTTATTCTTCATCATCAAAAATTGGAACTCATGCCCATATAGATAGATCTGGATTAAATGGTGTTTATACTTCAAACATCCCATACAGTGCGACTTTCAGTGTCTCTACATGGATTAAAATAAATAAAGATAACTCTTGGCGACGAACATTTGTCAAAGGCCTTGATCAAAATAGCTCAAATATCGACTGGTACCTCATTGAGAACGATTCTGGCAAATATAGATTTTCAATTACAAATGCCTGTTACGGGGACTATGTCGATTTGCCAAAGAATGTTTGGACAAATTTGATTATAACTTATGGAGATGGGGCATTAAACATGTATGTGGATGGAGAGCTGCTCTATACTAAGGCGTGTTCTACTCCTCCTGAAAATAAAGGTAGCAATCTAAATATTGGTGCAAATTTAGATGGATGGTCACCAGTAGAGGCGGAAATTGATGAATTCTCTTTATGGTCCACTGTTTTGACCATCGATGATGTTAAAAAAATATATAATTCCCAATCACTTAATAACAATGAACTCTCTTCTTTATGGACACCAAAGTTTTCAAATATCATTGGTTACTGGAAGATGGATGGAAGCTGGAGAGACTCCTCTACTAATGGAAATAATGCCACAGCAAATGGTGATGCAACATTTAGTGAAGAATCTAAAGTTGGTCTTTCTAGTGGAACCTTTGACGGGACTGGTGACTACGTATCTATTCCAGACAACAGTGACTTCGACTTTACTGGAAATGATTTTTCTATTGCAGGCTGGTTTAAAGCTGACTCTACTTCAACAGCAAGAATTGGAATTTTTGGACATAGCCTACCCGGCTATTTATCAATATTTATAAGAGATGCAGGCCAATCAAATGAACACCATCTCATTTTTGAAACAAGGGATTCTAATTCAGTTTACAGAGGAGTGGTGTCCACAAAAGAGCTACGAGATGACTCTTGGCACCACTTTGTTGCTATTAGAGACAACGATAATGACAAGCTTTCAATTTATATTGATGGTGAGTTAGATTCTCAGTCAACGGATACACGCACAGGAAGTTTCAACTTCACAAGTACAATCAGACTTGGAAGAGACAGTAGTGGACTTAACTTTGACGGACTTCTAGATGACATGGCCGTATGGAATGCGGCCTTAGACTCTAATGATGTTACGACGATATATGAGCGACAAAAGCAACAATATGTTGGCCACTATGACTCACCAATAATTGACCTTGGTACAAATGGAAATTGGAATAGTCTTAAGGCGACTACAACGATTCCATTCATGAAGGGCCTAACTTCAGACAATGGTAGTGAAAGCTCTGCAGACTACCCATCACTAAGCACTGATTTGAGTAATCAGCTTGTAGGCTATTGGCCATTTAATGAGACCACTTTAAATAGCGTTGGAGGTAGTGACTTCAAAGATTTTTCACCTTCTACCAATCACGGTGAAGAGTCAGGTGGTGTGAGTCCTGGGGAATCTGGAATTATTTCCAAAGCGACATTTTATGATGGGGTTGATGACTATGTCTCTATCTCCCACTCTCCAGATATATCCTTCGGTAGCTCTACAGACTTCACAATAAGCTTTTGGGCAAAAACCTATAAAACCGACGAAGTCTATTCCGTTCTGTTGGGTAAAAGATTGACCCGGGCAACTGAACGTAAAGGATATCAATTTAGACTAGAGAATCAAAATCTTATTGTTGCGATCTCAGATGGAGTAAGTGCCCCTTCAATAACTTCTAATACTTCCATCTCTGATGGAGAATGGCACCAAATCACTGCCACATTTGATAGAGATGGTAATGGATCACTCTACATTGATGGAAAATTAGATGGTACACCTATAGACATATCTGCCGTGGGTGACATTGATGAGGTCGCCGCTGATCTAGTGTTAGGTAGTATTGGGTTTAAGTCTGCAAATTATCATAGAGGAAAGATAGATGAAGTAAGTATCTGGAGACGCTTATTGGATACAACTGAAATACAACAATTATACCGACGTGGAGCAAACCGCATCAAATATCAAGTCCGATCATGTGATGATGCCTCTTGTGATACAGAAAGCCTCATTGGACCCGATGGAACAGCTGGTACTTACTTTTCTGAAGTTCATAATAACGACATCATAGATAGTAACGGTACACCGACGGGTAATATTAAAGCAACTACACCTAAATTTCTTTTCTCCGACTTTGTAACTGCGCCAAGTATTAATCGTTACTTCCAATATCGTGTATATATGGAAAGTGATGATAATAATTCAGCATGCGGCGGACTTAATTGTGTGCCGGAGCTTACATCGATTGAGCTATCTCCTGCTGGAAGGTACTATGCCGGAGTTCCTACAATCATTACAGACTCCCCCATTAAGTATAAAAACATCAAATCCATCACAATTTCTGAAAGTGGAAGCTGTCAGATTGAATACCAACTTTCAAACGACGGAACAAGTTGGTATCATTGGGATGGGTCAAACTGGACGCTTATAAGTAGTGATATCGATAGAAATACAAAAGAAGAAGTTTCCATAAATATCGAGACGTTTTCAAAGCAACGAGGTGCAGGAGATTTGCATCTTAGAGCATTCATGATTTCTGATACAACCCAATCCTGTGCTCTAGAAGAAATTAAGGTTCAAAGTGGAATCTAGTCTTCACTTCAAACAACTTAACTATCCTCAGGAATGTATTGATCAACCCAAGTAGCAATCATATTTGCCAAGTATCTTGCATCTTTTGCTTTAGTTACTAAGTGATCTGCCTTATCCAAAGAAATAAAGCTTTTAGGGTGTTTTAGTGCTTTGTATATTTCAGCTGCATGATCGATCGAAACGGTCTTATCGACCGGTGAATGCATTACTAAAAATGCTTTTTTAACACTAGGTAGTAAACCTAAAATATTATGCATATTGATGTCTTCAATGAAGCTTTTTTTAATTGTAAAAGCCCTACCCGCAAGTTGAACTTCTGCTTCCCCATTTTCCAAGATATTTGGAATCTCATGTTTAAAAAGATGAGAAACATGTTTGGTATCACTTGGTGCACCAATAGTAACTACTGCCTTGATCTGTTCTACTTCGGTGCTAAGTTTTAAAACCGCAGCACCTCCAAGACTGTGTCCAATTAGAATTGTTGGAGTCATGCCATTTTCTTTCATTGAAAGATATGCAGACTTCAGGTCATCAACGTTTGATGAGAAGTTAGTGTTAGAAAAATCACCCTCAGAGTTACCAAGGCCTGTAAAATCAAATCTCAAAACGGCGATACCATGCTCACTAAGAGCTTTTGGTATCCTAGATGCCGCAAATATATCTTTAGAACAGGTAAAGCAATGTGCAAAAATCGCAAAAGCACGAGGACTGCCTACAGGAAGTTCCAAACGACCTGAAAGTGTCTCGCCATTGCTATTGTTAAAATTAAACTGTTTAAACCTGCCGATCATAACTAAACCTTTTGGACATTATATTACTTAGGTCTTCTTTTTTAAAATTGTGCCTTTAATCAAGTTTAGAACAAGGTCTATTATTAATATTTATTTCTCTAAAAGACTGGGATAGTCCGTATAGCCTTTTTCACCTGCCCCATAAAAGGTGTCTGGTACTGGAGTGTTAAGCTCGCTATTTAGTTCAAACCTTTTTACAAGATCTGGATTTGCAATAAACGGTACACCAA
>JAGSHJ010000413.1 GCA_023954595.1 Bacteriovoracaceae bacterium
CTAATGGATCTTCCAAGACATCCCTTGTAAAAAAGATAATGAAGACCGCAGAAGAGTACTCTCACACAGATCAGGGCTCTCTTTATACTTTCAGCTGGATTTTCCCAATAGATAATTACACTAAAGGAAGTCTAGGCCTTAGTTCCAAACAAGTTCAAAAGCACTTAGGATCGTTTGCTCATCTAGATGACAGCGAGATCAGTGCGATTCTAGCTTCAGAATTAAAAGACCACCCACTTCTTTTGATTCCAATCAAAACAAGACAGAAGCTCATTAATAAACTTCTAAAAGACGAACCTGAAAAGCTTGAATCCATTCAGTTGAGCTACCTATATAACGGAGATCTTTCAAAAAGAAATCGCCTAATATTTGATGCTCTTTTGAAAAGCTATAAAGGCTCGATTGAACAGGTTCTAAAGCACATAAGAATTGAGCGTTTTAATATCGATAAAAGATACTCTATTGGTGCTTCAACGATTGAGCCTCAACTTCATGTGGACGCGAAACTCCAACAGATCACAATGGATAAAAGACTGGCAAGTCTTCCTCCAAGCCTACAGTCATTAAACCTCTTTAGTATGAATGGTGAAGTGATTCTAGCAAACCGTGGGATCTTGGAATTCTCAGACCTTTTAAAGCGCCCTCTTGATACTTTTAAATACCTTTTGATGACTATGGAAACAAAGACCATAAATCTTCAAGGAATTCTGACGGAATTGGATATATTCTTCATTGGTAGCAGCAACGAGGTGCACTTCAACGCATTTAGACAGCACCCAGACTTTGGCTCCTTTAAAGGTAGATTTAGCTTTTTGAAAGTTCCATACCTTCTAAACTATGAAGAAGAAAAGAACATCTACCTAGATCAAGTTGCAAACGTGAGGGATAAAACTAAGTTTGAGCCACACTCACTTGAGACTCTGTGTCTATGGTCAGTTATGACTCGTATGAGACATCCACAAAGTAAGAACTACCAAGAGAAGCGCCTTGGTGAAATCGCTGAGAAGCTCACTCCTCTCGAGAAATCACTTCTCATTGCAGATAAAATTGTGCCTGAGTATCTTAACCAAGAAGAGCAACAAATACTAAGACTTGGTGTTGAACAAGTTTGTTCTGAATTTGAAAACGATGAGATGTATGAAGGTAAATTTGGTGTCTCCCCTAGAGAGGTCAAGCAGTTCATCTATGAGCTCTCTACAATGCATGAGCACATTACATTCATTGAAGTTCTTGAATATTTAAAAGAAGTTTCAGAGAAGAAAAGTGAGCATGAGTTTTTAAATATTGGAGCACAAGGTGATTACCATAACTCTAAAAAGTTCATGTACCTAGTTGAACAACACTCTCTTAATCAGTTTGATGTAGAGCTTAGAGACTCTCTAGGACTTGTTGATAATCGTTCATACGAAGATTATGTCTCCAAATATGTCCTACATATTAACGCCCAAATAAAGGGTGAGAAAATTAAAAACCCAGTGATTGGTAAATTTGAAGACCCTGATAGCTACTTTATAAAAGAGTTTGAGAGTAATATTCATCTAAAAGAGGATCCTGAAACTTTTAGATCACACATCCTCTCAAAGCTTGGTGCCTACTCTTTGGACAATCCAGGAAAAGAGATTGTTTATAGCGAAGTATTGGATGGCATAACAAAGCAGTTAAAAGAGTCTTTTAGAAATGAACAAAGAAAGATCATCCAAAATGTTGGAACAAACTTGGTTTATTATTTAAGTGAGATGAATGGTGACGCGGATAAACCTAAAAGATCAGGTCTTTCCGTTGAAGGTAGAGCACAAATAGAAACCATACTTGAGCATTTACATGCCAATCATGGTTACACCAAAAAGGGTGCTATAAACTGTTTGAAACACCTGTTAAAAAAGAGATATGATACGGCCCAATAGATTATGGCCGAAATAAAAAAGAAATTCACATCAGAGCTGTTTGAGGCCGTCCTTGAGGTAGAAGAAACTCAAGATGGCCTTAGACTTGACCAGTTCCTTATGGATTATCTGGCAAGTTTTTCAAGACAGCAAATTAAAAAGAAAATTAAGGCCGGACAGGTCCAGATACACAACCGTCCCTACCCTCACAAAGCAAGCGTGAAGGTCTATGAGGGTGAGAAAATCACAGTAAGTACACCTCGTGGAGAACTAGAGGACGAATATTGGCGTGGAGAGAAGCTTGAACTTCAACTAGTGCCTGAGATTATCTATGAAGATCAAAATATAGTAGCGATTTCAAAGCCTGCTTATATGACAACTCACCCAACAGGAAAGAGACTATTTAACTGTGCCACCGTATTTCTTGAGAATAAATACGGAAAGACAATGCACTCCATTCATCGTCTTGACCGTGAAACCAGTGGTGCTCTTCTACTTGGAAAAACACCCAAGGCCGCACAAAAGTGTGGTGAGCTCTTTGAGAAAGAAAAGGTTCATAAGTGCTACTTTTTCATGGCAAATAAAAAACAACAAAATGAGTTTCCAATCGTTGCCAATGAAAGACTAGGTCAAGAGGATGACTTCATCCCAAGACTTTATGTTCACTGTTATGATGAAGACTCCGATCAAGGCAAGAAGGCAAAGACCACGTTTTTAAAAGTTGAAGAAAATGATCGCTACCTTCTAGGCCTTGCGTTCCCTAAAACTGGCAGACAACATCAAATACGTGCTCATGCCGCTCATTACGGACTTCCCCTAGTAGGAGATAAACTCTACAACGGAGATCCAAGTGTCTTTGGTAGATTTAAAGACGGTATCGCTACAGAAGAGGATCATGATCTTATGGAGCTTTCACGTCACTCTCTACATGCAATGGCATTATTGATTGCTTATCCTAATGAGAGCGACGCCCTACTTTTAGAAGCAGGGCTACCTGGAGACTTCATACCTTGGATTCAAAAGAACTTCCCAGATGTGTCAGTGGAAGCACTTCTTTTAAAAATCGATACTTTGATTAAAGACTTCTTTCAAGTGGGCCAAAACCCCTAAAGCTCCAGCGTTCTCTTTTCCCTCTAGGATTATTCGAGGTTTATGGTGAAGCTGATCAAGTACACTTATAATATTTGATAC
>JAGSHJ010000308.1 GCA_023954595.1 Bacteriovoracaceae bacterium
ACCATTGCCCCCGTAGCTCAGCTGGATAGAGCGTCCCCCTCCTAAGGGGAATTATGTTTAGCAAAAAACTATTTGCTTAACAAAGGGTTATATGTTGTAACTGTTGATACCAATGAAAGTTTTTCACAATACTTTCACATTGAGGTATCAGTATGGCAACAATTCGAAAGCTTAAGTCAGGTAATAAATCTTGGCAGGTAATGATTAGGCGTCAAGGCCAAAAAGCTATTTCTAAAACATTTTTCAATAAAAAAGATGCATTAAGGTGGGCAAACCTAAAAGAAGCAGAAATTTCTCAGGGGATCTTCACGGATTTCTCTCAAGCTGAAAGTTATAGCTTTATTGATGTAGTGGATCGGTATTGGAAAGAAATAGGGCAGTTTAAGAAGTCAGGGAAGAGACTTTTTTCTCAAATTAACATATTAAAAAACTCTGAAGTTTTTTCTGATTTAAACCTTGCTAAAGTAACACCTGAAGTTATTACGAAATATAAAAACTACCGTATAGAAAGCGGTGTATCGTCTGCGACTGTTAGGAAAGATCTCTCATTCATTCACCGCTTATTTGTTGTAGTTGAAAAGGAATGGCATGTCATGTTGCCAAAAGGGAATCCTGCTAGATTTGTCTCTAGACCAGAAGATCATCAAGTGACTGAAAGAACTAGAAGGTTAGAAGGTGATGAGCTATCAATCTTGTTAGAAGCTCTTAAAAATTCGCCTCAGGTAAGAGCCTTTGTTGAGTTTGCTATAGAAACTGGCATGAGACGTTCTGAAATAACAGAGATTTGTATCAAGAATGTTAATTTTGAAAAATCTACGCTATTTATTCCTAGTGCAAAAAACAACCATCCTAGAACTATTCCCTTATCACCGAAGGCTGTAAAAATTCTAAAAAAGATGGAAGAGTTTAATCTGAAACCTGATAGCGTTACCCAAGCTTTTTCACGAGCTTGTCTGCGTGTAGGTATCAAAGGTTTGAGACTTCATGATCTAAGGCATGAGGCCACCAGCAGGTTTTTTGAGAAAGGACTCAATCCTATACAGGTGGCTGCTATTACAGGGCATAAGGATTTTAGAATGTTGAATAGATATACGCATTTGAGGGCTGAGGAGCTTGTTAAGTTGTTATAACAAGTAAAAAACACATATATAACAGAGGGTTGAAGCATTGTTTGGAAAGCTCTATAAACAGGACTGTTCATGAAAAGCTATATAAATAGTGCTTTTTTACTAGCTTAAAATCATTTAGTCTCATTTTTTGCCTAACTCGAGCCTCTTATCATTCAAAAGTTTGTGATATTTTAGAATTATTAGGGGTTAACTATTTTTTATAGTAACGTATGCCTAATGCCTCACTAGATTGAGCTCAGTGTTCATAAATTGATTTTTAAACAAGGACGAAGCATGAAAAAAAAGCAGGTTCTGAAAATTAAACTCTACATATTTTCTTTACTACTGTTAACAGGATGTAGTGATTCTCTAGATACAGAAGAGAAACTAAAGTCTGAAGGACAGAGAATTGTTGAAGAAATTAAAGATTTGGCAAAGGTTAACCCGATTATTTCCGATGTTGCACAATCTCAGACATTCAAAGTTATTTACGATGTAGATGATTACCGTGAACTCAAGCCTCTGGTGAAGGCTTGCCGTACTTTCATAGATGCATCACCATATTCGCATGAGTACAGAGTGTATTCGGTTCCTGAAGAGCTTTATACATTAGCTTCTAAGAAATATACTGGATTGCTAGAAAAGTTTATGGGAGCAAATAGTCCATCAGAGGATTTTGTAGGTTACATGGAGTATTTTACGGGTAGTTATCAAAACTTTATGACACCTTCGATGATGACAAGGCAGGGGATAGACCAGAAGATCGATACACTCCGTAATAAAGAAGGTTATAAAGAATTTCAAAAGGACTTTAATAAGAAGTTGAAAACTGGAAAGAGTGACCCAATTTTTAGAGGGTTTTTTGGTTGCGTTATGATTGAGAGTATTTTATCTCCAATAGGAATGGATACAATAGCTAAGAGTATTGCTGGTAATTTATCTTCACATATTTCAAGAGAAAACCTAGGGCAATTGAATGAGCTTATGCAGTAATAATTGTTACCGTATATCTTAGAGCAGGAAGAGTCATAAAACGCTCTCCCTGCACTTTTATATACTACTTTAGACAAACACCCGCTATTGGGAACTCAGGTTTTACTTATAGTAACTTTAATTAATAAACACCCCATATCCAAAAGATATGGAAGTAATAAGTAATTATTTAAGAATAACTTAATGGTACATACACTCTCTTAACTTATCTTCATACTCCATATCAACAATAAAAGAATCATATACAGTTAGGATAGGTATACCTTCTTGAGTAAAATGATTAGCAACATTCATCACCCTTTCTGATTCAAGATACTGACAAAATAACCCGACAGATTTACCACCAAGAAAGTAATCAGATATTTTATTATGTTTTTTTAAGTACTCAGTACAAACTTGCTCAATAGTGACATTTAATTTTGTATCTAGATATTCTTGCTTATGCCTATCCTTTTCATTGAGCTTCTTATATACATTTTCTGTTGCTTTTACAGAACCAGCTATAGAGCTACAAAAAAGCATAATATTACCGACCTTCTTAACTATACTTCTCGGTATTAAGAAATCACCAATAACTAGCTCATACGGATCACCTGATTGGTAAGGTTTACCAGTAGCTTCTATATAGATGGTATTTATGGTGCTGGCGGAGTAGTCTATCTCTATGGTTTCAAAACCATCGATTAATAAACGGCCTCTAGATTTATTTCCTAAATCACACCATGATCCATACATTCTCCCACCATATTCAAAGTTGTGGTTAGAGCTTGTGTGAATAAAAGACCTTCTTACTCTTTCACCTGTCTGATAATAGTAGTCGTCAAAACCATCGGCGTTAGGTATTGATAACTCACAATTAGAAATAACTTCATTGTAAGCATTCAAATCTGCACGTAGAAGGTTAGTCCTTTTATTATCTTCATAACCTATAAGGCGAGTATGCTTCGGTTTCTTTATTTTTAATACGAGAGGCTCTATATTCCCTTTTAATATTTTTACGTCCTGATAAAAGTTATAGTCTCTTTTTAAGCGTTCATGTAGGTTCCCATACGCTTTGACTTTTGTTCTTTTTAAATCTCCCCCTTTTATACTTCCAATTTCTTGCTTAATATATTTAGATTCTTCCAATCGATCTAAAGCAGTTCTTAATGAACTAGGGCCAATTTTATATGGATTGTATCGTGAATCGCCTAAACTATTTTTTGCTCTAGGTACGAGTACCTTTTCACTACTTTTTAAATTTAAAAGTAAAACTCCTAACGTGGTGAATTGTTCTTTGCGTTTTAGCCCTATAGACTTTCCAAAATCATGTGTTATCTCACTTAATAGATCTGGTTGATTGCAGCTAAGTGTAATATCTAGTTTTTTCATTTCTGTCCTTTAAAAGTATTAAGTTTTCCAAGAAAAAACATACAAGAATTCCTTAACCACAAAGTGGTTCTTTGTAGTGGACATATATCTATTCTTGGGGAAACTAAGGTGGTTTGTTGTCTATACCTATAAAAAGCTGTTAGAAGCTAATACAGGGCGTTCTATAGCACTTGGTAGTGGTCACTATTGCTTTATTTACTGATGCGAAGTTTTCTGCCAAAGCTATCTGTTAGGGTTGAGTTTGATCTAGGATAATTTCGTTGTAATGTTCTTGCAGAAACAAAATACTCTTCGGAAATTTCAACTTCTGTAGCATCGTGTCTACGCATATAGTCAATTTCAGCTTGAACTTCGGGATCTTTTAGATTTGCCTTAAACAACTTTGGAAGTAGTTCAGTTAACATACAGGTTTTACTACATCTAAAACCTCTACAAGGTCGATCTTTGGCTTTACCTTGCTTTACCTGTCTTAGATACAATTTTAGTGATTCTATATTTGGCGGGAATTCTCTAGAATAGGACGAAGATATATAATTTAAATCCTCATCAATAATCCCTAGAATTTCTTTCATTGAT
>JAGSHJ010000089.1 GCA_023954595.1 Bacteriovoracaceae bacterium
ATCGTTGGAAACAATGGCTACTTTATGGCACATGTTCATTTTGCTCATGATTGTGTTATTGGAAACAATGTAACTCTTGCAAATGGTGTTATGTGCGCAGGCCATGTTCATATTGGCGACTATGTCACTATGGGTGGGGCATGTGGAATTACTCCTTTTGTTTCAGTTGGTAAGGGCGCATTTATCGGTGCTGCAAGTGCTCTTGATAAAGACATTCCTCATTTCTGTGCGGCCTTGGGCAATAGAATTAGACTTAAGGGCGTAAATATTATTGGAATGAAAAGACGCGGCTACAGCAAAGACGAAATCAGTGAAGTTGTAGAATTTTATAGAATTATGGAAGCAAGCGCTCTTTCTCCAAAAGCGTTTGTTGAGCATCCAGAGAATATTGAAGATTATAAGAACAACTCTGTAATTCAAGAGTTGATTGAGTTCATCTCCGGTAGTGAAATTGGTCTTCCACCATTCATGTCTTAAGGACTTTGAAAAAAGAGGGTTAAAATGAGTAAAGTTAAAGTAGCGGTAATAGGATATGGACACCTAGGCAGGTGGCATGCTCAGAAGGCCGCTCAACTTGAAAACTGTGAGCTGGTAGCGATTGTAGAGTCTTACCAGGTAAATAAAGACAAGGCCGAGCAAGCACATCCTGGTGTTAAGGTTGTGAACGATATTGAAGAGGTTCTTGGGGAGATAGACGCTGCAGTTGTAGTAACTCCTACTTCAACCCACTTTCAGTTGGTTGAATTCTTATTAGAAAATAAAAAACATGTATTTTGTGAAAAACCTCTGTGTTCTACATCTAAAGAAGCAAGGGCACTAAAAGAACATTTAAGTGACGATATTGTTCTTCAAGTTGGACACAGTGAAAGGTTTCATCAAGCTTGGGAAATCCTAAATGATGATGTCTCTCAAATCAAAGGTGCTGCAACTCTAAAGATTGAAAGAGTAGCTGCATTCAAAGGTAGAGCAACAGATGTTGATGTTGTTCAAGATCTTATGATTCATGATTTGGATTTGACGCTATTTCTTCTTAAGAGAAAAGTAAAAAGTGTCAGAGCTTATGGACATAAGATTAGAACAGGCAAGTGGGACCAAGTTAATGCTGTTCTAAATTTTGAGGATGGCTCAGTGGCCATGGTAACTTCTGGAAGAAATCACGTTCATGAAGTTAGAAGCTTGGAAATTACTCATGATAACGGGTGTCTATTTGTTGATTTATTTAGAAATAAAATTAGCAAAGCAAGTGACTCTGAATTTGAAAATGGTGAGTTTGTTCAAGAATTTGATTATGAAAAAAGAGACCATTTACTTCTAGAGCAAGAAAACTTCTATAACTCTATTATAAATAAAACCTCTCCAGTGGTCGGTTACCAAGATGGAGTTGCTGCAATTGATTTAGTTCAGGCAGTGTTAAACAGTTTGGAAACGGGACAAGAGGTTGAAGTCTAAACAAAGTTGCCTCATATTGGCGGGCGAGAGATCCGGAGAGGATCACGCCCTTACTTTCTTTGATGATTTGAAGAAGTCACTTCCTGAGTGCGAATTCTTTGGTGTTGGAGGGGAGCGACTTCGTGAAAGAGGCGTTGAAACTCTATATGACATCAAGGACTTCTCTGGAATTGGTATCTCTGAAGTTCTAAGTAAAATCCCTTTTTATTTTAAGGCCATGGATCAAATTGTGGCCGAGGTCGATAAAAGAAATACTAAGACTGCCATTCTTATTGATTTTCAAGGCTTTAATCTAAAGCTTGCAAAGAAGTTACATAAAAAAGGCGTAAAAGTTCTTTATTATGTGGCACCACAAGCGTGGGCATGGAAGGCATATAGAGCAAAGGCCTTGCAGAAATGCGTTCATACTCTTTTTACGATTCTTCCGTTTGAGAAGGAGTGGTTCACTAAAAGAGGTGTCTCAAAGACTAAGTCTGTAATTCATCCATTGATGATTGAGCACGGTGAGCGACTTAAAAACGTAAGAGTGAAAAAGGCGCAGGACTTTGAAGCTAGAAAGAAGAGAATACTTCTTCTTCCTGGTAGTCGCCGCTCTGAAGTATCCGTACTATTGCCTATCTTTGAGAAGGCCATGAAACTTTTAGGCGAGAATGAGGAATTTGAACTTGCTACGGTTAAGGTCGAGTCCGTTCCTGAAGAGTGTTATAAAAGTGATTTAGAGTTTTCTAAAGTCTATGATGCTGAAGATTTATCACTCGCTTTTGAGTGGGCAGATATGTGTGTGGCAGCATCTGGTACTGTTACATTAGCGTGTGGACTCTATGGTGTGCCAACAGTTGTTTGTTATAAGCTATCTCTAGTTAGTGAATTTATCTTTGGCCTACTAGTTAAGTATGACGGTCCAGTTTCACTTACAAATATAACTCACCAGAAATATTTATTTCCTGAGTTAATTCAACACAATGCCGACAGGTACAATATCGTTAAACATCTTAAACATTGGCTGAACAATCCTCAGGCCTATGACCAATGTTCACTTGAGTTGTCCAAGACCAAGGAGCTTTTAAGCGGTGATGATTTCTCGGTTCCTGAATATATGGCCCAGGTGATACAATCCAGCTATGAAAGTTAAACTTGTCTCAAATCTTCTTTTAAAGCCAGTCTCAAAACTATGGGAGAGCGTGTATCGTATACGCAGGTCTTTTTATGAGTATGGGATCAAGAAAAAAGAGTACTTTAAGGTTCCTATCATATCAGTGGGTAACGTTACCTTTGGTGGGACAGGAAAGACTCCTCTTATTATATGGCTTGTAAATAAGCTTGAAGATGATTACAAGATGACCCCAGTGGTTCTCACAAGAGGTTATAAGGGATCTCTTGAAAATAAGTCAGGCATCATTAAAGGTGGACAGCGTTTTCGCTCAAACCCTCAAGAGTTTGGAGACGAGCCAATGCTTATCTCTCAAAGGCTCAAGAGTGGGGCCGTGATCGTTGGAAAAAGAAGGGCCCAAAACCTTAAAAAGTACTTCCACGAAGTTCTTCCAGATGTTGTTCTTTTGGACGACGGTTTTCAGCATATTCAACTCTACAGGTCTTATAATATTGTTTTATTTGACGCCTTATTGCCTCTTGATCGTTATAAAACGGCCCCCTTAGGCTATCTACGTGAGGGACTAACATCTCTAAGACATGCGGATGCTATCCTCATTAGTAGATCAGACCAAGTTGATGAGGAAAAACTTGAGGCACTTTTAGCATTGCTTAGGCCTTATCACAGGCCAGATACTGTTATTGGGAAATTTAAGTATATTCCAACAGGGCTGTATGACTGCTACTACAATAAAAAAATGGAAGTAGATCAGCTCAAAGGTAGAAAGGTTGTGGCATTAAGTGCGATTGCCTCACCAGAAGCTTTTTATAAGATGCTTGAAAATGCCGGTGCAGAAATAGTGGATAAAATCGATTATCCGGATCATCACTTCTTTAGCGATGAAGAACTTAATTCCATCCTTCTAAGTGCTACAAAAAATGATGCATTGGTTATGACCAGTGAGAAAGATATGGTCAAGATCCGCCGTGTGTCCCAAGACCCTCGTATTCTTTACCTAAACATATCAGTAGACTTCCTGAGTGGAGAGCAAGAGTTTTTGTCAGGTATAAAGAAAGTTATCAACCTTGATTATCAATAGAATGGGTCTAAAATAAGAAGATAACCAAGGATAATGTGTGAACTATCTTCTTATAACATCTTTAATTATATTCTTATCTTCTTGTTCCTCCCAAAGCTGGAGTGAACTTTTTAACGATGACAGTCCAGAGCAACGTAACAAAGAACTTATGGAGTCTTTTGGAACTGAGGAAGAAGTCTTAGAGAAATTTGCTGAGACAGAGAAGGTGGAGCAAAAGCCCACAGAGAGCACATCTAAGCAGGTCGAAAAGAAAGTTGTTAAAAAACGTCCAGTCAAAAAACAAGTACAATCAAAAAGACAAAAGCCTAAAAAAGTAGAGTCACCAAAGAAGACAATTGATAAAAAAGTTGCTGCAACTTGGCCTAAAGATTATCCACAAGAGTTGAAAGAGATTTCCAAAAATAGCCAAAAACTTTGGAAATCATATACGCCCAAGTTCTTCGCTGGTGAGAAAATCTTCATGGATATTAATTACATGGGAATCTCAACAGGAAAAATTGTCTTAACAACCGAGCAGGAAACTGTAATAGGTGAGCGTCCAGTTTATCATGTTAATGCACGCGTCAAGACTGCTGATTATTATCGCTATCTTTACGAATTGGACGACAATATTGACTCCTACATCCTTAAAGATATTTATTCACCAGTAAAATTTAGCCTTATCCAGCGTGAATCTGGTCAGGATGTTGATGATCTTCAACTTTTTGATATTGAGAAGTTAAAGACTTACTCCTTTTATAAAAGAGTTACCGAAGATCGAACCAAGAAAAAGAAGAGCGAAGAGTTTATCCCAAATCGTTTCACAGACCCTCTGCATGTAATCTGGTTTTTAAGAGGGCTACCAATGGAGAGTGGGTTGAGCTTTGAAGTTCCAATCATTAATCGTGGTAAAATTATAATTTTAAAGACCAAAAATAAAGGCCTTGAGACTATAGAAACAGATCTAGGGGAGATGAAGGCATATAAAATGTCTGCAACTACCAGCTACACCGGCGAAACGCTAAAAAGTGGTGAAATGACTTTTTGGTTCTCAGCTGATGAGAGGCGAACGTTTCTTCAGTTTAAGGCGAAAATTAAAATCGGCTCTATAAGCGGCGAAATCAAGAAATATAAAAAATGAAAGAAAGAGTTCATGTAAATGATTTAACGACCCTGTTTATTTGTCCTACTAAAAAGTGGAGGACACTTGAACGTAAGGCAATCGCTGACTGCCTTTATCTGCGTGACTGTGGGGGAAATCCTATTCTATTTTGTGTCAAAGGCACTTATGTTGATAGAGAAGCTGAAAAACGCGATCTTCCAAGAATATACTACACAGGCCAGAAGTTGGATCGGCTCTTTGATCTTCGCTATATTCGAGATATGCGAAAAATCTTAAATGAAAACAGATTTGATATTGTTCATTGCTATAATTTGGACTTCATTTGGGGGCTTTGCTTTGTTTTAATGTCAAACCCTAAGGTCCCACTTCTTTTGACGTTTAATCGCTTTTTAAACTTTACCCAAAAATCACTTTGGCAAAGATGGCTCTTTAGAAGAGTTGATCTGGTTATTACTTTTTCCCAAACAACCAAAGAAATTGCACAAGAGACTCTTCCTGTGAGTTTTAGAAAGATTAAAATCGCAGGTGGGGGAATTGATGTGATTCCTAAGGCCATCAGAGAGGAAAAACTCACTAAGAGACTTGGTTCCATTATTTCTGGATCTGATGATGTGGATAGGGTGAAGGTTGTGATGTATGCACTTCAGTCTCTTTTATCCTCAACTATTGATTTGGGAATAAAACTTGAATTTGCAGTATTTAGCTCCTTTGACCAGGATTCAGATGAATTAGTGCCACTTCAAGAGCTGGTTTCACAATTGGGGTTAACCGAGGTCGTTAGCTATAAACCTTTATTTAGTGGAGAGAGTACTTTTAAGGAAGTAGATATCTTTGTTGGGACATCATTTGGGGAACCATTCAATGACTTTGAGATTATGGCCCTTTTGTCTCATGTCCCTGTAATTTTTCCACGCACGGCATCTCGTCAATCAATTTTATTGCAATATAAGTGGGTTGGAGAGTCGTATTACTTTGAGGATGCTAGAGAGCTTAAAGCTAAGCTTTTGAAGTTGCTAATTAATGAGCAAGTATATCTAAACGAGCTCCAGGACAGTCATGAGCAAATCAAAGAATTGCATGGAATTGAGGCCTATGCCGAGAGGGTTTCAGGCTTCTATGAAAGGCTGTACGCCAAGCGTCTAAGGTACATCAGACATAAAGAAAAACTCAATTATTCTTAGGGCTTGAATTGCCCTACGGTTGACTTATTCCCGTGGTCATCATATAAATCTAAGCCTTCTACAGTAGTAGAATTAATGCCAGTATTTAAGAGGTGTCTTATGACAACTACACAAATCCCCGCGTGGGCAAAAGAATTTGAAGTCGTTACTTCTGATGAAGATTTAGCGCAAACAGGGAGCGAAGAATTTGAGAAACTTCTCAACGAAACTAGCTCTAAAAGCTTCCAAGAAGGTGAAGTTTACAAAGGTCAAGTAATCGCTATCACTGATGACTTAGTTACAGTTGATATCGGGTACAAACAAGAAGGTTTGGTTTTCGCCAAAGAATTTAGAAATTACGACGGTACGTTGAAAGTTTCTGAAGGCGACGAGATCGAAGTTTACCTAGAGAGACTTGAGTCTCACTTAGGAAACCTAGTTCTTTCTAAAGACAAAGCCGAAATCCTTAAAGCTTGGGATAAAATTTCTGAAGCTTGTGAAAAGGGTCAACCTGTTAAAGGTACAGTTATCGCTAAAGTTAAAGGCGGTCTATCTGTTGACATCGGTGTTAAAGCGTTCCTTCCAGGATCTCAAATTGACATCAGACCTACTAAAAACCTTGATAAGTTCATTGGTAAAACAATGGAATTCAAAGTTATTAAGTTTAACAAGAAAAGAGGGAACATCGTTCTTTCTAGAAGAGCAATCCTTCAAGAGGAAAGAGGCAAGTTGAGAGACGAGACTCTTGAGCAAATCTCTGAAGGCATGGTTGTTAAAGGTATCGTTAAAAACATCACTGATTACGGTGCGTTTATCGATCTTGGCGGCGTTGACGGTCTTCTACATATCACTGACATGTCTTGGGGAAGAGTTAAGCACCCTTCAAACTTATTGGCTGTTGGCGATGAAATTGATGTTAAAATCTTAAAGTACGATGCATCTAAAGAAAGAGTTTCTCTAGGTCTTAAGCAAGTTCAACCAAATCCTTGGGAATCTGCACAAGATAAGTACCAAACTGGAACTAAAGTTAAAGGTGAAATCGTATCTATTAAAGATTACGGAATCTTCGTAGAACTAGACGACGGAATTGAAGGTCTTGTTCACGTTTCTGAAGTTTCTTGGACTAACCCTAAAGGACCAATCAAAGGTCACAATGTTGGGGATACTATCGAAGCTCAGGTTCTTGAAGTTGACGTAGAAAACAAAAGAATCTCTCTTGGTCTTAAGCAACTACTTTCTAACCCATGGGATGAGCTAGAAGTTCAATACCCAGTAGGTAGAGAAGTTGAAGGTGTTGTTAAAGCTGTAGTTGATTTCGGCGTTTTCGTTGATCTTCCAGAAGCACCAGTTGATGCTCTTATTCACGTAAGTGACATCTCTTGGACTAAGAAGAACATCAACCCTAATGATGAGTTTAAAGTTGGCGACAAAGTTAAGGCTGCTGTTTTAACTGTTGATAAAGACAACTCTAAATTCTGTCTAGGAATCAAGCAACTTGAAGAAGATCCTTGGAAGAGAATCGAAGAAAGAATGCCTGTTGGTTCTGTAGTTGAAGGCGAAGTAGTGAGAGTAACTGATTTTGGTGCTTTCGTTGAGCTTGAGACTGGAATTGAAGGTCTAATTCATATTTCTGAATTGTCTGAAGAAAGAGTTGAGAAGCCAAGCGATGTTATCAAAGTTGGTGACAAAGTTAAGGCGCTTATCATGTCTATCGATAAAGACGACAAGAAAATCGCACTTTCAAAGAAAAACGCTGAAAATGGCGCTGATCTTTCTAAGTACCAAGAAGAGCAAGGTGGTACCAGTGCTCTTGCAGAAAAACTGAAAGGCTTTTCTGTAGATTAATTTCATAAACAATTTGTTTAGAAATATTGGGAGGTCAGTAATGACCTCCCTTTTTTTTGCCTTTTTTCTTCATCTGTTAGAAATGAAAAAGGGCCAGTTAAGGCCCTTAATTTATGAATACATGTCTAATTTTAATTTAGTTCTTAGCAGTAATCTTAAAGCAGTGGTGGATCTTTAAATCGGTAAAGTCTCGAGGAATCGTTTTTAGTGAGATGTCTTTTATTTCAAACTCTCTGAGTAGCTCCTCATCGATTTTAAACTTCCTAAAGTTATTAGAGAAGTAGAGCTCGCCACCTTTATTAAGTCGTGCCATGCAAAGCCTAACAAGGCCTGTGTGGTCTCTTTGGACATCAAATGAACCTTCCATCCTTTTAGAGTTGGAAAAGCTTGGGGGGTCGCAAAAGATTAAGTCATAAGTTTCATCATCTGATTTTAAAAACTCAAAGGTATCACTGTGAAAAAACCTATGTGAACCTATAGTTAGATTGTTAAGTCTAAAGTTGTCTTTGGCCCAGTTGAGATAGGTCTTGGACATGTCCACTGATGTAACCTGACCTTTTCCAAGTGCTGAAGCGATACTGAAAGAGCCAGTGTAGCAAAATAGGTTCAATACACTTTTATTCCTAGAGATCTCCCTGAAAGTTTCTCTCATAGGTCTATGGTCTAAAAATAGTCCTGAGTCTAAATAATCTGTAAGGTTAACTTTATATTTGCAGCCATTTTCAGTGACCACCATGGTTTGGTCCTGACTTGTAATGGTCTCGTATTGATTCTTACCTTTTTGTACTTGGCGTACTTTTAGATAAATATTGGACCTTTCAATCCCCATACTTTGTTGGATGGCCTGAATAATATCCGATCGATGTTGTTCGACTTTACTTTGATTTTCTTCAGTAGGTTCAAGTTTTTTGCCTTTTTCCCATACAATGGCACTGTCCTTGTATATGTCTATTATATACGGATACTGAGGAATATCTTTGTCGTATAGCCGATAAGCTTCAATATTATTCTGATTTATCCACTTTTTGAGTTTTTTAAAGTTTTTGAGTAAGCGATTCTGAATAGTTGTTTTATCTTCCATATCCCGTATTATAAAATTTAAAATGGGATTGCAAAAGAACTGTATCGCTTAAAACGGAATTTAATTATGAACGCTAAAGTTGGTGGAATTGAAATTGTTATGACTGATAATAATGAAAAATCCGGGGAACCGGGTATTGCTATTGCTGAGAAGACTAAAGTTAAGAAACCGCCAATGTACAAGGTTCTTATGCACAATGATGATTACTCCACTATGGAGTTTGTGATTCATGTGCTTATGAAGTTTTTCAGTAAAACATATGAAGAGGCCCATGCGATAATGCTTCAAGTTCATAATGATGGAATAGGGATTTGTGGAATCTATACCCACGAGGTTGCAGAATCAAAGTCACATAAAGTGAACAGGTATTCTCGTGGCAAGGGTCACCCTTTAAAATCTAGCATTGAACCTTGCGAATCCTGAAATCATACCCATCTTGGGTATATAGAGAGGTAAGTTTATGATTAGTTCCCAACTGGAAATGTACCTAAATAAAGCAATAAAGAAGGCCAATGAGCGAAAACATGAGTTTTTAACTTTGGAAAACGTTCTACTGGCAATCGTTGATGATAAAACTGTTAACAAGGTTCTAAGTGATTGTGGCGTAGATCTTCTACTGCTTAAAAAGGATTTAGAAGACTTTATTAATGAGGATTCTAATTTCTCATTATTAGATGAA
>JAGSHJ010000068.1 GCA_023954595.1 Bacteriovoracaceae bacterium
ATATAATGAAGTACTAGGTTTCCTCTATATTTCTTTGGGGCCAAATCATAAGCAATTGTTGAGCCTCCTAAAAACAAATAAGAGTCCAGAGTAGATAGAACTGTTGCAACGATGCCTGCTAGAAAAAATCCTCGCATCCCTTGTGGCAGAACTTTAAAGGCAAACTCAAAATACCCATCACCCGATTGAGCTAGGGGAAGAAGAGCTTTGGCGTACATGGCACCGAAAGTTAATGATAGATCAAAAATCATCCATATGATTGTGGCAAAAATTATACCAACCTTTGCTGTTTTTTCAGAGTTTGCAGCAAATGCTCTTTGATAAAAATTTGGGTCAACAAGTGTGGATAGGGCAATAAAGCCCCAGGCCATAGTTTCAAGTATCCCATGTTGTCCCATTGGAGAAAAATAATGATCTGGGAGAGTTTGCAGAGGTTTTAATCCAAAGAAAAGAAAACTAAATATTGCTAAAACCACAACGGAGGTGAACATTAAAAAGAACTGCACTAAATCTGAATAAACGACCGCTCTAAATCCACCAAACATTGCATAGAACAGTGTAAAACAAACACCAATGGCTATGCCTTCATTCAAAGTTACAGGAAAGAACATCTGAATAAGCATCCCAATGCTTATGGCATAGGCCACAGGCACGAGATTTAAGATGTTAAAGACTGCACTGAGCTTCTCAGACTTGGGGCCAAACATTTTCCCAATAAGATCGGGAAGGGTCATGGCCTTATATTTAGTAATTCGATGAAGGATGAAAAAGGCGAAGATTAAATAACTCGCGTACCAGAAAACGCCCTGAGTGATGAAGTTGTAAATCCCAGAATCAAAAGCAATGCTTGCTGTTCCAAATATGCCACCATACCAAGTTGAAACCAAGGTTGCGATAAATAGAGGCAGAGTTAGTCTTCTGCCCATAAGCATATGCTCTAGTGCCGAATTATCTTTAGGAGCTCTCGCTTGAGCTAACAGGACTACCGCTACCGTTAGTCCTGTTAGAAGTAAAAATATAAACCAGTCTAGCTGATTGAACTGTTGAGAAAAGTTTTGCATTTAATAGGTATAGTTGATTTGACCTAAGTTGTCTTGGATGTGAGAAATTTGTTCTCTCAAATCGTGAAGCTCTTTTTCCCAGTACTGAGAAGAGCCAAATGTTGGAAATATCCTTTTAAAAGCTTCATCTTCATAGCGATGGGCAATCCAGCTTGAGAAGTGGATCATACGAAGCGCTCTCAAGGTTTCAATAAGTCTGAGCTCAGACCTATTAAAGTCTGCCATCTCTAAATAGCTATCGACTAAAATATTTCTTTGTCTGATGGAATATTGGTCTCTACCAGGAATAATCATCCAGATGTCCTGAACCTTGGGGCCTATAACCATGTCGTCAAAGTCGATTAGAAATGGGCCTGTAGAACCAAGTAGGACGTTGCCATGATGGCAGTCTCCGTGAACCCTTTGGTAGTCAACGTTTGAAAATAGAGGAGCACTGATTTGAAAAATCTGTTTTGCTAGATTTTCATAATGAGCACTGTACTCTTTTGGAAGCTTGTTGCTTTGAAGTAGAAACTCAAGGTTCTTCTCTCCGTAGTTTTCAATATCAAGCTTTACTCTGTGTTGGGCCTTCTTTGCAGCTCCGGTGCTATGAAGCCTTGCAAGTAATCTTCCCATTTGCTCTAAAAGGGGATCAGTCCACTCGTCACATTGCCTTCCGCCTTGCTTTGGAAATAGGGCGAAGAACAAACCTTGAGTATTCTCAAGAAGAGTTTGACCATCTTTTGTCTTTAAAGGAGCAATTGCAGGAATCTCTCTTTCATTAAGATCCCACAAGAATTCATGCTCTTCTTTGATTTGGTCTTTGTTCCAACGGCCAGGACGATAGAATTTAACTACTTTAAATTTCTCTGAAGGGGACTCCGGCTCTTCATCAAGCTCGATTTCAACTTCATAGACACGGTTCTCCATACTATTTAGTTGCATGACTCGACCTGTGGTTTGAAAACCAAAGGTCTCTACCGCTTCCAAAACATGTTCGGGCGTCAAGGTATTAAAATATTGCGTCTCCTCGGCGCCCCAAACAAATGATGACATTATTTACCGCAGCACTTTTTGAACTTTTTCCCGCTACCACATACACATGGCTCGTTTCTTCCAACTTTAGGTGTTGCTCTCTTTAATGGCTCATGACCTACGATCTGGCCATCTTCGTAATACCAAACGTCTTCAATTTTCTTAAATTTAGCAACCTCGTGGTGCAAGAAGTTATTTTCTTCTTTTTGGTCAGAGTACAAGGCCTTAAATTCAACAACGCCTGTTTGGTCTTTTTCTTCGCCAAGTTGAGTCTTAACAATCTCAAGGCCTTTCCAAATTGACTGGTTCGCCCACTGTTCCGCTTCTGAAGCGTCAAAGTCAGTAGTTCCTGGGATATGAGTCTCACCGATATAGTTAATTTTTTGCTTAACAAAGGCACTGTAGCGGGATCTCATTAGTTGTTCAGCACTCTGTGCCTTCGCTTTGCCTTCATGTAATAGTTCGCAACACTCTTCATAAGCCTTTTCAGTTCCGCATGGACAGCTCATATCTTCTCCTGTTTTCAAATTGGCCATTATTTATGGCACATAGTTCATTTCACCCTCAATGATTTTAGTCATTTAGGCATTTAGATTATATTTAAGTTCGCCGATAAGTATAATGATACTATATCGGAGGTTCAACATGAAAGCGTTAGTGTTTGCTTTGTTCATCTTTGCCCAGGCATTTGGGGCCACGAAGGTGAAGCTATCCAGCGGCCAATTGACGCAAATATCCAGCTCTCTTGCTGAAATTGGTGAAAATTACGCCAAAGAAAGCGGTTCTGAGAGAAGAGACAAGCTTGGTCAGTATAAAAGTGACCTCATGGATATTGTGAATGACCTCTATATTGATGGATATGTAAAACTTGAACAGCTCAAAAGCTTTGAACACAAGATCGACGCACAGAGCGCTGTTCAAATGTGTGAGAGTGACAAGCCTGAAGACTGTGGAACCTATCTCAAGAACTTTTTCAATAACTTTCACTCTAGCGAAATAAAATACAAAGAACCTCAGTGTGTGCCACACCTTGGTAACGCTACGGCAGGGCAATGTTGTGAGCCTCTAACTTATCATAAGCTTCCATTTGTGGGCTTCCAGGATGGGGCCAGCTGTGCGCCTGCAGGAAATAGCTGCTCAGAACACTCTGAATGCTGCTCAAATGTGTGTGGAGACAACGGCAAGTGTGTTGAGCCACAATCTTGTTATAAGCTTCAGGATCTAGGACAAGCTTGTCCAACGGCCAATCCATACTGCAAAAGTGGATGTCCAATGAACGAGGATGCAGACCCAAATAACGACGATCCAACTTGTAAGGCCACAATAAGCTGTTTACCAATCAATTATAACTCCTCTGGAGTTGGTGAGTGTAAACCTGCAGGAAACTCATGTGAGTCGAATGTTGAATGCTGCTCAAATACTTGTGAGTCAGGAAAGTGTGTGCCAAAAAGCATTTGTACTGATTGCGCAAAAATGGGAGAGATGGCCGATGGAAAGAGCTGTTGTCCTGGTACATTTTTAGGAATAGGTGGAAGGTGTATTCAAGATTTTCCTCCATTCACACTTCCAACAACAAAAGTTGATAAGAGTGTTATTGAAAAAATAATTAACCTTGTTATTCCGTCTGCTCATGCAGCATCTGAAGCAGAACCAACAATCCCTTCAAATAATTCAAATACTGAAAGTAGTACTCAACAGGCATGTCCAGATGTCTTTGAAGGAAAAAGCTCACAAGATTGGTATAATGCAAAACTTGGTGAGCAAACAACTCGTTTGAAAAATGCAAGCGAAGATGAAGTTAAAAAGATCATGGCAGAAGTAGATTCTGCCAGAAGACAAAAAGAGCGTGAACATGCTGATTGTCTTGCTACCAACGGTGAGGTTGGAGAAGGTAAGATTCTCACTCGTAATGAATATAGAGACCTCTATAATATGCCAAACATCCTCTCTAAGACATTTTCAAATGTAAGGGAGTGTGAATTCAACACACTTAATGATTCGTGGAGAACGATGAGCTACTCTGCAAGAAATGCGGAGCTTGCTCTAATGGCCTTTGAAGCAACTTATTCAGGCCAAGGACATGACATGATTGTCTCCGGCAAACAGGTCGACAATTACACTGAAGCACATGGGAAGAACATTTTTACGAGAGCTCAAAATGTAGCGAACGTATTGAGAAAGAATAGAAGTGCGCTTGTTGATGAATTTAGAGCACTTGATATAAAAATGAGTTGTAAGTGTTTGGCCATATTTGGTCCCTCTAAGTTTGGTGCAGAGAAGAAAGCCTTTTTTGATGACCAATGTAGTGAAGAGGCTGCATATGTAACAGAAGATCACATTCGTGATGACCCAAATTCAGATGGCTCAAGCTCAGGAAATGTTGAAGAGAAAACAGAAGTTGATAGAGGGGCAGTTGGTATTAGTCATGAAAAACTAATGGTCGAATGGCTCGCTATGAGAAGAGATATCCAGTTTAAGCGCTTCACTGAAAATGAAAAACTAGAAGAACAATTTATGGCCTTAAGCCAGTTCATCACTGAATACCCGTGGTATGAGCCGCCAGGGCCTGCCACGCAATACCAAAAAGTCGAAAAGCTCTATACCTTCTATACGTGGAAATGGAAAGGCTGGGTCATGATCGTACTTGTGGCCTTAGCTGTAGCTGCCGCTGTTTTCTTTGGACCTATGGTATTCACTTCCCTTGGTAGTATCAGTGTATTTGGTTTGGGGGCGTTGTCCACTGCGGGAGCTTTAGGGCTTGCAGGTGGTGTTATGTGGGCCGCACTTAGTGGGCTTTTTAATAATAACGGCTACGACCCATCTGTTAGAGATGTAAAAGTAGGAAGCGGGTGTTGGAAGAAAGTTCTAGGCATTTGTATTCAAGACTACAAAAAATACGACAGATATCTTGAGTGGCCGTATTTCAATAGTGATTACTTCTCAAGTGCAGAAGATCAAAAATATAAATGTGAAGTATATGGTCAATCTACAAGTTGTGTAAAAAGCGTCTATCTTGCAAGTATCACTTACTCCAATGGAAACCCTGAAGATGAAGTGGTTGTAGAGAATAATCCACTGCTCGATGTACCTCTTCCAATGACCGTAAAGAAAGAGGCCTATGATTATGAACAAGTAAGAAAGAGTAAAACCTATGCTCAATTACTTAATGAGGCATATTTGAAGCACGGACTTCCTGCAATGAAGGCCACAAAGAGTGAGTTTAAACGCAAAGGCTCAAAGTACTATGTAAAAGAGAAAAAATATAAAGGACAAATGCTTAAAAGGCCTCTCACTGCAAGAGAGGAGTTGATGAAGAAATTTGTTATCGATGAAGGACGTTGGGTTCCTAAAAAGTTTGAAGAAGAGGGCCGGGAAGCTTTCTTAAAAGGAATTGCACACTATGCAATGTGTGAAAAGCTTAATCAATGTGCTTATCATTCATTTGATCTCTTAGGGGACACTGAAGAAGAAAGAGATAAGATGTACGGCTTTGGCCATGTATTTGAAAAAGATGAAGATGCAAAAATCTTTGCAGAGTACGCTTATCAGATGCACTTGGTTTGGCCTAGGCTTTCTGCTGATACAAGAATTGGTTACCCAACTCTTGGACTTGATGCCTACTTTCAGACAATGGCATATAATTTAAGACTTGCAGGATCACTTGCTTTAAAGAGAACTTTTGAACTAGGAGAGTCTTATGAACTATATAAGGCCGATTGGGAAAAGCGTAAAAGCGACTATAAAGGCCTAGGTGGTGCAGAAGAAGGTGATGGATCTAAAAACGTTACTGTGGGAGAAAAACAGTGGGCGGCAATCAAGTCATTGAGCTTTAAAAATAATGCTCAAATTGCAGGGCTACCTTCACAAATAGAAGGTATGAAAAGCTCAGGCAAGTTTGACTCTGGACAACTGAGCGCACTTGAAGCTGTAGAACGCCACGCGATCCGAGCAAAAGAAGAACAGGCCAAAAGAGATCATTATGATAAAACCTATGGGCAGACAGAGAGAGGAAAGCAGAAAGTAGAAGCTGCGCAAACCTTCTCAAAGCAGTTTAATACTCCTTTAAATAAAATGGCCTTCTCTGTTGGTGGTAAGGAATTAGGTGGGCTTAATAATCCAAACGTTGATGAGGTTAAAGAGCAACTCTCTGAGGAAGGTGTGGAAACAGCGAAACAAACACCAAAAATTAAGAAGTATAAAAAGCATCAAAGCCAATTCAATAATATGGGTATGGGATACAATGCTGGTCCTGTTGGACGAAACTACGGACAAGGTAGTAGTACAAGCCTTGATAGTGAAAGTGGCTCTCACTCAGGTAATAGCGCACTATCTGGTGAGGAAGCAGCCTTTATGGTTGAGGCCGCAAGTAATGACTCATCCCTTGATGAAGTTCTTCCTGGGGATAGTATTTTTACGGTCGTTTCAAAGGCCTATAAGAGAAATCTCTCAAGAGTTTTAATATTTAAGAATGGGAAGAAAATACAAAAAGATATGGCCGTAGAAAAAAGCCCACCTTTGAGCGATAGCAAAAAGGATGAGCTTAAAGATCTTTTACTTTCAAACTAATAAGAAAAAAGGAGCTTTAAGCTCCTTTTTTTATAGTTCTACAAATTTGAAAAGTCCGTTACCAATGGCCTTGATGCTATAGTTGGATAGCTTAAGCTTCTTTCTTAGATTATAGATATGAACATCCAACGTGTTTGGGTGAATAGCAATATTCTTCCAAATAACTTTAACGATGTCGTTTCTGTGAAGAGTTTTGTCTTCTTGAATGTTGAAGCTCTCAATGATCTTAATTTCTTTATTAGTAAATTGAGTCAAATCAAGATTAAGGGCCTCAAGTGATTTACTTGTCTCATGGGCCTTTTCTTCAATATGGTGAAGGTGTTTTTCTACTTTCGCTCTAATTTCATTCTTATTAAATGGCTTCAAAATGAAGTCAATCGCACCAGCTTCAAACGCATTGCAGATTGTTTCATACTCATCACTTCCTGAAATCACAAGATAAGGAGTGTTAAGTGTCATGTCTGATTCGTTTAGTAGTTGAAAAAAGTGACCGTCTTCCAAGTATATGTCGGCAATGATTAGATCAATACCGTCTTTGTTGTTGGCATAAGCATTTTTAAAGTCATCAAAAGATGTAAAAAACTTTAAGTCATATTTATCGCTCTCAAGAATAGAGTGATACACTGGTTGAAGATCTTCCATGTCCTCAATAATCCACAAATTTTTTTTCGCGCTCATCGCTTCAAATTCCCCTTGAATATAATTAAGGAACCGCAATTCCAATACGGTTCAAATAGGTGCCAAGTGATAAAAGAGGCAGACCAATAATTGCTGTTTGGTCGCTTGTATCAATTTTATCAAACAAAGCTATACCTTTAAGTTCTAGTTTATACGATCCCGCGCAGTCAATTGGATTATCAAAACTTAAGTAATTCTTTATCTGTTCATCCGTTAAATTTCTCATACTTAAGCTTGTTATGACGGTTTCAACATGTTTTGTGTCGCCATGTGCCACACAATAAGAAGTTATGAGGCGGTGCGTCTTCCCTGAAAGGCGTCGCAATTGCTTAAAGGCGTTCTCTAAATTTCCGGCCTTGCCTAGGGTTTCACCTTCAAATTCCACGAGTTGATCTGAGCCGATGACCACACTTTCACTGTGATCTTTAAATATCGCTTGGGCCTTCTCAAGTGCAAGGGTCTCAGCGAGCTTTACTGGATCAGAGATGGTTTCTTTATAAGCATCTTCGTCCAAATCTGGAGAGATGCATTTAAAACTCAGGTTTAAGCGCTCTAATAGTGCTTTGCGGTAAGGGGAAGAACTTGCTAAAATAATTTCATTCATACCTCCCTATATTATCCTTTAGGGGCGAATTCAAGGAGAAAGCCAAAGATGGCCATATATTCTTATAAAAAGTTTAATCCAAGCTATGATAATTCAAATTTTTTGGCCGATGGAAGCACTATTATCGGTAGGGCAACTCTAGGCACTGGGGCCAATATTTGGTTTCAAACTGTTGTACGTGCTGATGTGAATGAGATTAAAATTGGAGATCATACCAACATCCAAGATCTGTGCATGTTGCATGTTACTGAGAAAAGCCCGCTAATTATCGGTAACAATACAAGTGTAGGCCATCAGGTCACGATGCATGGTTGTACAGTAGGCGAAGGTTGTCTAATTGGAATGGGTTCTACGCTTCTTGATGATTGCGAAATAGGGGACAATTGCTTGGTGGCCGCAGGAAGTGTGGTGACTCCTCGTAAGAAGTTTCCACCTCGATCTATGATCATGGGCTCTCCCGCTAGAAGAGTGAGAGAGCTGACCGAGGAAGAAGTGAACTTTGTTAAGAATCACTACAAATCATATTTGGGTTACTCAAAAGAGTTTATGGACCCAAACATTGTGAAGAAGTTGGATTAAAAACTACTCAAGTATGTGTAGTCTTTGATCTTTGCCTCAAAGAAGTCTGTTAGTTTAACACCGACTCTAGGCTTGATTGATCCAGTCTTTACTCTTTTGTCGATTTCCGACTTTATTTTTTTACACATCTCTTCTGGGTTGTATTGCATTACACGCAGCACTTCAGCAGCAGAGTTTCCGTGGATAAATTCTTCGATATAGAAGCCTTTTGGATCATCTTGGTCTCCATATACGTGGACTTCATTCAAACGGCCAAATAGGTTGTGCATATCACCCATAACATCTTGGTAGGCACCAGTTAGAAATACTCCAATAGGGTATTCTTCACCTTTCTCTAGTTGATGTAGGGCAAGTGTTGGTTGATGTCCGTCAGGCCCTAGGAACTGCGCAATCTTTCCATCAGAGTCACAGGTTATGTCGGCCAAAGTACATTCTTTAGTAGGTGCTTCATTTAGTTTTTTCAACGGAACTACTGGGAGAATTTGGTTTATTGCCCAAGAGTCAGGAGTCGATTGAAATACTGAAAAGTTACAAAGATATTTATCCGCCAGGACAAATTTTAATTTTTTTATCTCACCTGGAACATACTTTTCATTCTCAGTCATAGAAAGAGTTTGATGGCAGATATTCCAATATAGTCCCTCAATTTGAGATCTTTCTATGATTCCAATTACACCAAGTTTGAAAGCAGATACTGCTTCGTCTTTAATGATACAAGCGTCATTGTAGACATCTTGGTAGTTAGAGTGATTGAGCTCTCTATAGAGGTGTTTAATGTTTCTAAGTAGAAGGTGATCTTCAGGGTTAGACTCTGTAGAAATATCTTTTGGCTTTGCAAGTTCAACGTTTCCAAAAACATTAGTCACAACACATGAGTGGTGTGCTGTGATTACTCTACCGGCCTCGTTAACGATGCTTGGGTGCTTTACACCTGAGTCGTTACAAATATCTCTTAGGATATAAACAACATCTCCTACATAATCTGCTAGAGCATAGTTAGTGGAAGACGGTTGATTTGATCTTGAACCATCATAGTTAATTCCAACGCCGCCACCTACGTCAAAGTATTCTATAGGAGCGCCAAGCTTGATAAGCTCACAATAGATTCTTGCACCTTCAGTCAAACATTCTTTGATCGTTCTGATGTCTGGGATTTGAGACCCAACATGAAAGTGAAAAAGATTTAGAGCATGAAGGAGCTCCTTTTCTTTTAAGAGCTCAATAAGGTCTATGATTTCTGGAACTGAAAGACCAAACTTTGCAAACTCACCAGAGGAGTCTGCCCATTTACCACTTGCTTTAGATGTTAGTTTTGCCCTAACACCGATCATTGGTACAACGCCAGTTTCTTTGATTACTTCTAGAAGTAGGTGTATCTCACTGAACTTTTCAATGACAACAACCATGTTTCTTCCAATTTGTTGTCCAAGAAGAGCAAGGCGCATGTAGTCCTTGTCTTTATAGCCATTTAAAATTGTAAGTGCTTTTGGGTTTTGATTATAAGTCAGAACTGTCATGAGCTCTGCCTTTGATCCGGCCTCTAGGCCATAGGAGAACTCAAGGCCTGCATCCACAACCTCTTCAACTACTTCACGTAATTGATTTACCTTAATTGGGTATACACCCATGTATTTTCCATCAAATTTGGCCTCTTCAATTGTTTTGGCGAATAGTTTATTGATGTTTCTTACCTGTGAGCGAAGAATGTCGTGAAACCTAATTACACATGGAAATGCGATGTTCTCGTCCTTCATCTCTTTGATGATTTCCGCGAGGCTAATTTTATGGCCGTTAGGGTCCTGTGAGGGGCTTGCACATAGCTCGCCTTCAGCATTTACAGTGAAATAGCCGTCTCCCCAGCGTAGAATTTGATATTCGTTTACAGCGTCTTCAACGCTCCAATTACTTGAATTCATATAACCTCTTAAATTTGTCTGCATCTTAACGGCGAGTTATCAAAAAATAAATAAGGAAATGCACAAATAAAGCGTCCAGAGCTATAAACGGAAAAATTTATAGATAAAGCAGACCAATCTCGTTTGTGAAGGTTTTCAAATGTTTTTAATTTTTCTTAATATCTTTAGAGCTCCAACCGATATCAGCTACTAGAAGGAGCATTATAATGAAGATACTTAATAAATTAGGGCTTAAAACCAAGGTTTTGATCCTTTTTGGCATTATTGCAATCGCCTCAATAGGCAACCTCGTAGTCAATCAGCAAGGTTTTGTTTCGATAAACGAGTCCTATAAAGGTCTAAGTGAGAAAAATCTGGCACTTACGTCCTCACTAGAGGAGACGACTATTAAAATGTTGCTTCTTAGACGTCATGAGAAGGACTTCCTTTTAAGAGGAGATGACAAGTATCTTGATAGGCATGCAGCGACGTCTGTAAAACTCAGAGAGATAATCTCAAGGCTTAAAGAACTAGA
>JAGSHJ010000464.1 GCA_023954595.1 Bacteriovoracaceae bacterium
CTGAGACTGAAGAGTCTACTACCGCAGGTGTAGTTGATATTAATCTTCCACAAACTAACGCCAATGTAATCGACGCAGCAGCAAACGGAGCTGGCGAAGGTCTAACACTTGCACTTAATGTTGGTGCGATGCTTTTGGCCTTCATTGCTCTAATCGCAATGTTGAACGGATTGTTGGGCTTTGTTGGTGGTTGGTTTGGACAACCTGATTTAAGCTTTGAATTCCTTCTTGGCTATGTCTTTGCTCCATTTGCTTTCCTTTTAGGTATTCCTTGGGATGAGTGTGTGAGAGTAGGGGTAATGCTAGGTAAAAAGACTGTTGTAAATGAATTTGTGGCATACCTTGATCTTCAAACAGCAATCAAAAATGCGGCCGTGAGTCCTAGGTCTTCAATCATTGCTACTTACGCTCTATGCGGATTTGCAAACTTCTCATCAATTGCAATTCAACTTGGTGGGATTGGAGGCATTGCTCCAAGAAGAAGACATGATATTGCACGTCTTGGAATAAAAGCACTTATTGGTGGTACATTGGCATGTTTTATGACTGCCTGCATCGCCGGTATACTTCTTTAGAGAAGCTAACTTAATAAAATCAAAGCTTTTGCCAACTATTGCGGGGCGCGTCTGCCTCGCAAATCTCTTTCTATTACTGCCCTAAGGGTGTAAACTTGATTAGATTTTTATATTAAATTTTAAGGTTACACGACATGGCAAAAGAATTAGTTATCAACCAGACTCATAATGAGAGTCGGGTTGCCCTTATTGAGAGCGGGGAAATGCTCGACTTTCTTATTGATCGAAGCTCCAGCTTCAAAGACAAACCAACCGTAGGAAACATTTATTTAGGTAGAGTTCTTAGAGTTCTTCCTGGAATGCAATCTGCTTTTGTAGATATTGGCTTTGAAAGAGCTGCCTTTTTGTATGTTGATGATGCGTATATTCCGACCATCAACGAACAAAGAGATATGGCCAAAAGAATTGAAGAGAGAGAGTTGGAAGAGGCGAGGGCAAGTTTGTCCAAGACTATCCCGGATGAGCTTAGCTCACTTTCTGAAACAGTTGATATGAAGTATCGCCCTGACATCAAGATCCAAGACTTTTTGAAAGAGGGCGATGAGATCCTGGTTCAGATTGCAAAGGAGCCTATTTCAACTAAAGGTCCAAGAATCACAAGACATATTACATTGGCCGGCAGGCATATTGTATTCATGCCATTTATTGAGCATGTTGGTGTGTCTCGTAGAATAGAATCTGATGAAGAAAGAGACAGACTTAAAGGTATCTTGGAATCTATCCGTCCTGAGGGCAAAGGCATTATTGCAAGAACCGTTGCCGAAGGTCAGTCACATAAGACACTAAAATCGGACTATTCTTTATTAGTTAAGATCTGGAAAGATGTTCAAAAGAGGCTTGAAAAACAGAAGGCCCCTTATGAAGCTTATAAAGATTTAAACTTCATACAAAGAGCTCTTAGAGATATTACTGACGAAGATGTAGATTCAATTGTTGTTGATTCGAAATCAGTTCAAAAACAAGTTGATAAATTTGTATCAAAGTATCTTTCAAACATGAAAGGTAAGGTTACTTTTTATGAACAAGACATTCCAATTTTTGAACATTACGGAATTGATATTGAAATAGAGCGTGCGATATCAAATAAGGTTTACCTTAAATCTGGAGGGTCGATAAATATTGACCAAACAGAAGCACTTGTTTCTATCGATGTTAATACTGGTAAGTATGTTGGTAGAAAAACTCTTGAAGAGACTATCCTTCGCACTAACTTGGAAGCTGTAAAAGAAATTGCTTATCAGTTGAGAGTTAGAAATTGCGGCGGAATTATAATTATCGACTTTATCGATATGGAAAAAGAAGAGCATCGTGAGATGGTTTTCACATCTTTATTAGAGGCCTTAAAAAGAGATAGAGCAAAGACAAATGTCCTTCCAATCTCTGGGTTTGGTTTGGTAGAGATGACTAGAAAGCGTACTAGAGACACACTGACTAGAGTGATGTGTGAGCCTTGTCCATACTGCGAAGGTACTGGAAGGGTAAAAAGTGTGACAACGGTATGCTATGAAATCCTTAGAGAAATCACAAAAACTGTTAAGCGCTCTAATGGTGCAAAGGTTAGTGTCTTTGCCCACCCTGAAGTAAGTGCTCAGTTAACTAGTGAAGACTTTGAAATAATAGAGGCCATTGAAGAAAACTTCGGAGCTCAGTTGGTGATAAGAGCAGACAACTCTTATCATATCGAGCAATACGAGATCTTCGCACATGAAGATTAGTCTTCTTTTATTAATCCTCTCCTTGTTCGCTAGTGCAAGCACTAGCGAAGTCAAGATCCTGGCTTTTGATTACCCGCCATATATGGTTGGTAGTCAAAAAGACAAGGGCATGATTCCTCTACTTCTTACAGAAGCAATGAAAGAAGTTGGCCTTAAACCTAATTTTGTATTTTATCCTGTAAAGCGTGCCTTTAAAGAATTTCTCAAAGGTGACACACTTATTCTGTCCACCTTTAGAGTTCTA
>JAGSHJ010000307.1 GCA_023954595.1 Bacteriovoracaceae bacterium
CCAAGCTGTCTTGATCAAAAGATTTAGGATCGTATCCAATGACGTCAAATGGATTTAATAGCTGAGGCTCAATACCTATAACATCATGCAAGGACTCCATTAGTCCAGGAAGTCTACAGCTTCCACCAGTTACATAACAAAATCCCACCTGCTCAGATGATCCAGCAGCAATAAAGAAGTTCAAAACCTTTCTTAATTCTGCCATTTGGTTCTGTAGCTGAGATTGTATGATTGATACGATCTCTTCCGGTAAGTTACCGTTAGAGTCACCATTGGTCTTAAGATCTTCCGCCTCTTCATAAGAGACACCCATTTGTCTTTGAATTTCTTCTGTAATTAAGACTCCACCGACAGGAATCTCTTTACTCAGTACTGGGCCGCCATCTTTGTAAACTAAAACTGTAGTGGTTTGAGCACCAAAATCAATGATGATACTTCCAACTTCACTTACTTCTTCAAGTTTGTCCCCAACGACAAGCTCAAACATGTTGTTCACAGCGAAGACGTTTAAATCAACCTTCTTCACAACAAGTCCGGCCTCACTTAAGTACTCTATATAGTTTTCTACCACACTTATTTTTGCGGCAGCGACGACTACATCTACAACATCATCCTCTTCTATTTTTCCAAGGATAGAAAAATCAACTTCCGACTCATCAGCACCAAAAGGAATGTATTGTTCAGATTCCCAAAGAATATTATCTTCAACTTCATCTTTAGCTCCATCCGGAACTTGAAGTCGCTTGGTCATGGTGTTTGGTCCATCCATTCCTAGATTGCAAATACGGGGTTTAATCCTTGCATCTTCTAGTGCTTGGGCAAGTGCATCAATGATTTCTTCAGGTTTTTGAATTTCGTCTTCAATAATGGCCGCTTCGGCCAATGGAATTGCTGCGTAGTGATCAAGTCTGAACTTGTTTTTCTTGGTATTAGATAATAGTGCGACCTTCACGGCACTAAGTCCGATGTCTACACCTATGAGTTGGCCTTTTTCAAAATTGGCCATGAAGTCTTTAAACTGTTTTTTAAGATCTGACAATTCCCCGTCCCTGATAAAATTATCAATATGTCATTATACATAGAAGATTTTTCTTATATCAAGGATTTATACCGCAAAATGTTAATTAAAGCCAAATGGATTGATTAACTCAAACACCTCAGGGAAAAATATTTGAACAGCTGCCACTACTAATATGTAGGGGCCAAAGGCCAGAGCTGTGTCTTTATTCATCTTTTTTGTAGCTATAAGTAGTAGTCCAATCACTGATCCAGCCAAGCTGCTCATAAAGATTGTGTTGATTACTCCAACTGGACCTAATAGAATTCCTAGGATACCAAACAGTTTTATATCACCACCGCCAAGCCCCACCACACCGCGCAATTTCAAAAATAAAAGCGTTACTAGATAAGGCCCCAAGAATCCTACAAGTCCTCCAATCACCCAATAGTGCGGAGGAAAGCTTAAAAATGCATAAGGTGCAACAACTGCAAGTAGATACAAGTTTAGTTTATCCGGTAGTAGTTGATGTTCAATATCAATTATAAAGTGGGCCAGAAAAACGCAGGCAATGGAGAATTCAACAATAAATTTAAAAAGATCAAGATGTGTAATATTCAGAATTGGTATATCGAAAGGAAATAGTAAAAGTGCAAATATACCTACCAACAATTCTACTAAAGGATATTTAATTCCAATTTTGACATCGCACTCACCACATTTACCTCTGAGTATCAGATAACTAAACACGGGTATATTTTGATACCATTTAATCTGTTTCCCGCAGTTGGTGCATGAAGATCTAGGCCTAACAACCGACATCTCTCTAGGTAACCTATAAATCACCACATTTAGAAAAGAACCAATTAGAAGACCAAAAATAAAAATAAGTAAGTATATAGCGATCATTTAGTCCAAATTTTTCTTTTCAAATATTATTAATATCAAGGCAACGAGAAAGGCCGAATAGGTAAAGCTGTAACCCAGGGCCGACATTAAAAATTGTCCATCTACCGTCTGGTTATATAGAAGAAGATCTCTAGTGTTGATCTTGCCAAATGCTGGCAGTGCCACATGATAAAAGTCTAAGATCCACTCAAGTACAGGTCTATTCTGTGTAAACGTAGTCATTTGTGCTTCTTTAATTGCGTGTCCTGCAAAAAAGATAACTAGAGATAATATTACAGATAAAGTCGCACTCGTTAGAAGTGACAATAGACTCACAACAAGTAGAACCATTGAGGCCTCTATAACAATGAACAAAATAGTCCAAAAGATCAGAGGCTGCACAGCTCCACCGGTTAAAAAATAAACCGTGAGAGTGAGCAGAGATAAAATTAAAATATTAAGAACTAAGATCAGATTAAGCCCTAGGATTCTACCTAGTACGAAGCTGCTTCTTTTAACAGGCCTTGAGACGATCATGTAAACTGTTCGGTTCTCAATCTCTTTGGAAAGAAGGCCTACACCCATAAAGATTGCAATACCAACGGAGCTCAGACTAAGAGCACCAACCCCAAAGTCCAGGGCAATCCGACTTGGAGCACCATAAGTAAACTGTTGTGCTACATAAGTAACAATCAAAAGCCCAAGGCCTAGGAACATTATATTATAAAGAACCTTGCTCTTTAGAACTTCTTGGAAAGTGTAGGATGCGACTGTTTGTACTTTTTTTAATTCTTTCATGATCCAACGTTATAGAAAATATTTTCTAATGTAGGTTTATCTTGTTCAATCGAGATGATATCAGCATTTGATTCAATCAATTCTTTAAGCTTTGCAGTTTTATTATCATTCTCTACTTTTGAAACAAGAGTCTCATTATTTAGTGTGTATCTAATTCGTGTGACGGGTTTGAGGTTTTTATTAATAATGTCGTCAACCCTTCCTTGGTATACGAGCTTTCCGTCTTTTAAAAAGATAACCTTGTCGCAGATTTCTTCAACATCAGAAACAATGTGACTGCTAAAGAACACTGTTTTACCAAGTTTATTAATCTCTACGATTATATCCTTTAACTCTTTTCTACCAATTGGATCCACACCCGATAGAGGCTCATCTAAAATAATAAGCTTAGGGTCGTGTAGAAGTGCCGTTAAGAAACCAATCCTCTGCAACATGCCTTTTGAATAAGTCTTAATCTCTCTATCTAGAGCAAAATCGATTCTAAGTTTAGGTGCCCAATAAGAAATTTGTTTTTCTATGTCTACTTTTTTCATATCAACGAGTTTGCCCATGTAATGACAAAATGCTCGTCCACTCAAATGAGGATAGAAGTAAGGTCTTTCAGGTAGGAAGCCGATATTTTTAAAGATTTCGTTTTTAGTTTGTCCAAGACCTTCAAAATGAACTTCGCCTGAAGTTGCTCTTGTAAAGTCCATTGCCATTTTAAGCGAGGTTGTCTTGCCAGCACCATTTGCTCCAAGAAAGCCTACGATACTGCCTGCGTCCACTTTAAAGGATAGATCATTTACTGCAACGACTGGTTTTTTAAAAAAGTCTGACTTAAATACTTTAGTAACAGAATTAAATTCCAACATATTAACATGTTGATACTTACCGTTAAAATTGACAATATATTTTTATGATCAAAAGAATTCCTATTATGCCTATATTTTTTGCAATCGTTTTATTCGCCTTGGCGGCACTACTTAATAGAAGTATAGAAAAGCCACCAATTGTAATTAACAAGCAAGACTCTGCATTTAATCTGCAGAACTCGTTTTATAAATTCACTTTTGCTGGCTACAAAAGGCTCATTGCTGATGTCTTGTGGATTACGACCTTACTAGAGTCTGATACCACTCATTACAAAAATGGTGATTTAAATAACTGGATGTTTTTACGATTTAATAGCATTACAACACTCGATCCAAAATTTCTTCAAAATTATGTTTTTGCAACCCAATACTTAAGTATCGTCAAAGACGATCCTCATGGAGCAGCTGTAATATTTGAAAGAGGTATTAACTACTACCCTAACAACTATAACTTACTTTTTAACGGGGCATTTCTCTATGGGTTTGAATTAAGGGAGTACGCGAAAGCGACAGAGCTATTCAAAAGA
>JAGSHJ010000440.1 GCA_023954595.1 Bacteriovoracaceae bacterium
ATCAATCCAATCTTCATCTCAACTCTGCGGTTTTAAATAATTCTTTATGATACTATAATACATGAATTATTAAATAATAGAATTGGACGTGTATGAAAATTGAACAAAAAATATTATCAAACAACTTAAATACCCTCTTCATCAACTCTCCAGGTAGTGCCTGTGCTAGTGTGCAGATTTGGTTTAGAGCAGGTAGTGCGCTTGAGAAGCCTAAAGACTTGGGGATTGCACACTTTCTAGAGCATATGTTCTTTAAGGGAACCCAAAAGCGCCCTGGGGCACAAATTGCCAGAGACGTAGAGTCCTATGGTGGTGAGGTTAACGCATTCACTTCTTTTGACTACACCTGTTATTATATAAACACACCTAATCATAAGCTTGAGAAAACCGTGGACATACTTATGGACATGGTGACTAATCCGTTGTTTGAGCAAGATGAGCTCACACCAGAGCGAGAGGTAGTCTTTGAAGAGTATCGACGTTCATTAGACAATCCAAGCCAATTCAACTTTTTTCAATTGCAGAAGAACTGCTTCACCAAAAATTATAAATACCCAATACTCGGTACTGAAAAAACAATCAAAAGCTTCACAAGAGAGCAGTTGATTGAGTTTAGGAAAGAAAATTACAACAGTTCAAACGCACTTTTAATCGTTTCCGGAGATATTCACAACGAGAGCAAGCTCACAAACCTTATAGAAAGGTATAAATTGCCGGCAGGAAAAGAGACGAAGTTTCCTGCTTTCAAATTAAAACCAGAGCCACAGGTAAATGTTCATAAAAAAGATGTAAATCAAGTCACTGTGACTTTAAATATTCAAGCCCCAGAGTACATCTCTGATGAAGGGCCGATCGAAGATCTGGCCCTAAATTGTTTGGCCTATGGAGAGATTTCTCCGTTATATAAAAGGCTTGTTAGCCAGTCTCATCTAGCATCTGGAATCTCTGGCTCAACGATGTTCTTTAATAAAGGTGGTAGTCACTTCATTAGACTTGCCTTACCAGAGGACAATCTCCAAGCGGCATTGAACGAGTTTCTAAAGACCCTAAAGGAGTCTTTATCTAAAGGGTTCCAAGAGGACGAAGTACTTCGAATTAAAAATCAATACGTAGCATCCAAGATATATGAGCGTGAATCGATCGAATCTTTTGCATTTACCCTAGGCCATGGATTTGCTCAATCAGGGGACATTCACTGTGAAGAGGAATTTATTCAACAGATTAAAAACACTAGCCGAGTGTCAGTGTCTAAAGCATTAATCGATATTTTTAGTAAGCCTGCTCATATCAATGCACAGATTCCAAAGAAATCTGACTCTGAAAAAGTAAAGAAACAACTTGAAGCTTTCCAAGTGAAACTGTCCAATATTACAACCTCAATAAAGCAGAAGACATCTAAGTTTAAACAGGTCGAATCAAAATTTGACCCAGAGGTGAAGGTTTTAGAAATTAAAAAAGGTGTAAAGCTTGTTTACAGAAAGAATAAGGTCTCACCTACATTTGTTCTTCATGCTTACCTCAAGGGTGGGCTTGCATACGAATCTCAAATAAATAATGGTATTTATCACTTCACCTCCAAGCTACTAACCTACGGTTACGGTAAAACTGGCTTTGAAGAGTTAAAGAATGAGCTGGAGAAGAAATCGGCCTACATGCATGGTTTCTCTGGAAAGAATGCTTATGGTATCAACCTTCATGGGCTCAGTGAGAACTTTGAAGGCCTTGTTAAGCACTTTGCAGGTTCATTACTGAAGCCTAGCTTTCCAAACCAGTACTTTAAAATAGAAAAAGAGCTGGCAAAAAGACAATTGCTTATTCAAAAAGAAGACCCGGTAAAGATTTGTTTCACCAACTTAAACCAAACGGTCTTTAACAAGCACCCATACTCTATGGACATCATAGGTAATGAGAAGTCTTTAAAGAAAATTAAACGAAGCAGTTTGATTGATCTTCACCAAGAAAGACTGAATAAGAGTGAAGTAACACTAGTTTACTGCGGTAGTGATGAGCTGGAAAACGTCATTGAGAAGCTTCAGCCAATTTTTAAGGAGCTTACACCTAGAAATCCTAAGTCTAAGCTTAAAAATAAAATAGACCCTCAGTTTGGTCGACACATAAATATCGACTTTGAAAGAGAACAGACTCACATATTTATAGGTAGGCCATCCTTTCAAGTGGGGACTACGGAAGATCTTTATTTAAAGATGCTCACCTCTTACCTATCAGGGCAGTCATCCGAGCTATTTGTAGATGTAAGGGACCGAAAAGGATTATGTTACGCGGTTCAGCCACTTCATCATACAGCACTCGAAGCAGGTTACTGGGGCATCTACATTGGTGCTGGTAACGAAAAAACACAGAAGGCCATAGACGCAATTCTAGGAGTGGTTAATAAGCTAAGAGATAGAGGCCTATCTAAACGTGAATTCAATAGAATTAAGAATATGATTGATGGCCAGAACCTACTCAATATTCAAACGAATGATGACTATGCAAACTTTTACGCAATACCAGTGCTTCATCACCTAGGTCTTGATTATCAGCACATAAGCTTTGAAAAGATTAGAAACTTCAACCACGATGATTTTAATCGATTCTTAAAGCGTTTTTTAACTACTGACTGGAATATCATTCAAGTTGGTAAACAGAACTAGGATACCTTTTTGGTGTCGTTCTTATGCACTCCAAGAATAGAGTCACGCAGCGATACTCCTTCCCTTAAAAGGTAAGGGGTATCCTGATTGCTCTCATTAGCGTCCATCACAATGGACATCATTTGAGCGAGATTTCCAAAACAAGTTGCCATAATTTTATAAAAGCTAGGGATATCAAAGCAGGC
>JAGSHJ010000298.1 GCA_023954595.1 Bacteriovoracaceae bacterium
GCTTCATCTAGGGTAAGGCCTATGATTGATTCATGGTTAATTTCTACAATTTTATCTTTTGGCCTAATGCCTGCTTTATAAGCGGGAGTATCATCTATTGGAGTTACGACATAGAGAAGGCCATCTTTTTGTGTCACTTCAATACCTAAACCACCAAACTCTCCATCTGTATCGTTTTGCATCTTAGTGAAAAATTCTTTATCTAGGTAGGCAGAGTGTGGATCAAGAGTGTCCATCATACCTTTGAGAGCGCCTTCAATTAACTTATTTGTATCGACTTCTCTATAGTATTGGCTCTCAATTAAATACAGAACCTTGTTAAATAGCTCTAGTTCTTCAAAACGTGACTTAGTAACCGCAAAGATATTACCGGCACTAATAAATGCCAATGCTAGGATATATTTTTTCATCTCTCTTCCTTAAATATTTGCTTTTGCCAAAGTACCAACGTTCTCTAACCACTCAAGCGTGTTTTGTGCAACGTTCTTTTTTCGTACTTCATAATACAAAGATTTCTTTAAACCAGGCTCTGCCAAAGTGTAGCCAACAACCTGTCCTCTTTGAACAGCGTCGCCTTTTCTGACCTTGATTTGAACATCACCTAAAATTACCGAACGAATCTCTTCGCCGTGATCAATCATGATGACTTTACCATAAGAGGCCAACTCACCAGAATATACCACTTTACCACTAGCACTTGCCTTTATAGGTGTGCGTGTGTCGTATTTAAAGGTTACCCCTTTTTTACCACCCTTGTAATCAACAAAACTGTCGATCGGTGCTATTAGAGCTAACCCAGGTGAAGTCGTCGGTTTTTTTCTAACGACTTTATATGCTTTTCTTTTAGCAAGGGCATTCTCTAGAGTCTCTTCCAGTTCATTTTTATTTTCGACAGAAGAGATATACTTTTTACTTAAATCTTTTTTCTTATTCTCTAGATCCACAATAAGAGTATAGAGACTTTCTTCATCATTTCTTGCCTGAGAAAGACGGGCTTCATAAGAGGCAAACGCTTCTTTTAATTCGTTTGTGCGCTCTCTAACGGCTTTGTATTCTGCGGATTTTTTACGTGCAATTTCTTTTAGGATTGTGCGTTTTAGTAAGGCATTTTCATCTTCGTCATCTTGGCTTTCAAGTGCAAAGGTTCTTGCAAGTTTATGTGCCATTTCTTCTTCATGCTTTAATTCAACAAGGCTTTGCTCAAGCCCCTCTTTAAGCATTGTTGCCTTCTCTTCCAAAGACTTGTTAGCAGCACTTCTTTCCAAGTACTTATTATTGGCCTTACCGATTTCTTTCTCTAATGATTTTATTGATGCAGCGATTGTTGTGGCGATTCTAGCTTTTTTGCCAAGCTCTTCTTTAATCTGCTTTAGTGACTTTCCCTTAGGCACAGTAACCGCCGCATTTAAACTTGGTAATAGAATAAGTAGAGCTAAAATTGATTTCATTAAATAAATCTTTGTGGTTTCTTCTTCGTTATAAAGAAAATACATCCAACAGCAATAAGTCCAATTGCTGGTGCAAGTCCAATGAAGTCCGCCTTGTTATTAAGTATGAAAGCACAGCCTACAGAAAGTAGAACTGGTACCATTGCAAGTAGTGCATAAATTTTAAGAGCTGTTCTCTCTTTTCTTTGAAACTTCTCAATAACAAAATTTTGTGCCTGTATTGACTGAGACATAAGCCAAAGTGTGAATAACCACGCTACGGCCGCAATTGATCCTATATACAAATCAGACCATTTCGAGAACATAGAATACAATGGAGACTCTTTAATCTTCCACTTTTGAGCACGTTTAACTTTTGAGAAAGTTACGTCCTTGCCACCCACTAAACGTGAGAAGTATTCTTTAATCAGTTTTGAACTCTTAAGCTGAAGTCCGTTATCTAAATCAATTTTAAAAGATTTAAAGTTCGCTGTTGCGAGTGCTGCATCAGCACCAATTTCACTAGCAAAGCCTTTAAGTTCTTTCGCTAATTTTTTATCATCCTTAAATTCAACATGAGCAACACCTGGTAGATTAGACATTTTTCTAATGATGTAATCAGGATTTGTATTACCCTCAAAAAGAGCGTTGAAATATGGTTTAACAGAAGCTTTAGAATCCACGGCAAAGAAGTGCTTGATGTCACCACGATATTGGGTAACTGCGACAACAGATGCCAAAAGCAGCATATTCACCAAACTCAACATCTTATGATCTCTAGCGATTAGAAAAAACTCTTTTAAATAAAACATGCCTTCCCCGAATAAATCAATTTACCGCCTTCCAAGTGAGCGATCTCACCAGGAAATTGTTTAACTAACTCTCTATTATGTGTTGCCCACACAATGGTGAGTCCTTTTCTAACGTTGTAGAAATTAAGTAAATCAAACATTTTGGTAGAACTTTCTTTATCCAAAGCAGCGGTAGGTTCATCCGCCAACAAAACATCAGGTCTTGAAAGCAGCGCTCTGAGCATACCCACTTTTTGTTTCATCCCACCATTAGCGTCTTTAACCTTCTGCCCTAGTCTGTCTCGGATACCCAAAACACTAGACAGTTCCATAAGATCGGATTGAAATTCGTTTTTATTTTTATAGATTTTTTTATCAAATGCATACCATAGGTTCTCTTCTATGGTTCTGTTTTGAAAAAGCTTAAGGTCTTGAAAGACCTGAGATACGAAAACGTTTGAAGAAGGCAGTAATGCACTACCAGAAGTAGGACGCATGTCACCGGCCAGAAGACTCAACAAGGTAGACTTGCCCGCTCCGGACTTCCCCGTTACAAATAAAATCTCGCCTTTCTTGATCTGGAGATTAACGTTTTTTAACGCATTTACCTTACCAAAATTAACATTAACGCCATTGAGTCTAAATAGCGATGACGAGTGTAAATGTTTAGAATTCTTAAGACTTTCTAGAAATCCTCTGTTCATTTGACCTTCCGATTGTCACCCAACTTGTGGAGCAGATCCATCTGCTCTATTATTTTAACGCGTACGGTGGGACAAAGTAAAGATCTGTTTTTTCACCGGCTTGCGCACCCCTATGAAAAAGTGCGCGCCTGAGTGTTTTGATCAGTTATCTAGCAGGTTAGATTTGGACAATAGCTCGTATGCTGAATTCGAACAAAATACATTTGGTACAAAATTAAAAGTATTTTGCAAATGTGAGATCGTTGAATTGTCCACATCAACTAAAAGTTGGGCCTCGCCAGATTCAGATAGTATCTTTACCGGATCCCTCTCCAATAGAACATTGGATTGAGTTTTATTCTTAACAATTTGCTTTTTGGATTTTACAAAAATAATACTCTTCTTAGGTATATCTGCAACAACCCAATCTTTTTCATCCCCATGCTTTTTGAGATAATTCTTTATCTCTTCAACTTTTTCATGAGCTTTCTTTATTATTTTTTCAGTTTTAGCCTGATCATCCTGATTCAAGATCCTCTGTCTGAAGGCCTCTACTCGAATGGACTTTGGCGACTCTTCTAAAAGAAGTGCGTGAGCAATATCTTTCATTCTCACGTTCTTATCAAAAAATCCTTCAGTATAAAGTCTATGAACCAAACTCATGAAGTACTGATCGTTAAATCCGTAAAACTTCATTGGATCATTTGCAACCATATCTAGTAACTGGGAATAAGTATAAATCTGTCCCTTCTCTAGAAGATAGAAAGTTAGTTCTTCTGCAAGAGCATCGTACTTAGCACCTCTACCAGATCTGACAACCTGAGAGTACCAAGCAAACCTTGCACTTAAGAAGTCTTCTACACAGTGAAGGGCGTTATGTTTGATGGCCAATATTTCTTGGTCACCTACTTTAACCACTCTAAAGTGATGAAGAAGGTAATCACGATCATAGGTTCCGTAGTTTAGTCCTGTATAATGAGCATCTCGAAGGAGATAGTCCATTCGATCGCAATCAATTTCAGAGTGAAGAATCTGATTTGCCAATGGGTCATCCGCAATTCCCTTAACCAAGTCGGAAATAGTCTGTGGGTTGATTCCCCTATTCTTTAGAATATAGGTTATACCATTTTTAAAATTTGTATTTTTAATGATCCAAGAGCCCAAATGTTCATGATCATCAGGATGTCCCTTAGAGTTTTTTGATTGGGAAGTTTCCCCATACCTGATGTAGGCCATCTCTGTAGTGTGAGAAAAACAGAATGTTCCCAGATCATGCAA